>JALSXE010000276.1:9327-11886 GCA_027072755.1 Campylobacterales bacterium
TGAATTTGCTCAGGTGGCGCACCGTATACCCCGAGAGTGTGAGCGCCGCGATCAATTCGCAAGGTATCAGCTTCGACATCTCGACGGCCGCGTAGGAGAAGGCTTCGGCCGGCTCGGGATCCGCATCTTTCGGCGAAGTGCACAGGTGCTGAGTCTGAAGAATCGTATCTTTAAGGACACCTACCGCTCTTTCCGGATAGCTGCCTACGGCCGTCTCGTCCGAAAGCATCACGGCGTCGGTACCGTCAAGTACCGCATTGGCGATATCGGAGACCTCCGCTCTGGTAGGATAGGGGGAGCCTATCATGGATGTTAGCATCTGCGTTGCCGTTATTACCGGTTTCGCCGCGATGTTGCACTTTCTGATTATCTCCTTTTGCAGCAGGGGTACCCTGTAGAGTCCGGCTTCCGCACCCAGGTCTCCTCGTGCAACCATTACGGCGTCGCTCGCTTCGATGATTTCGTCGATCCTCTCCAGTGCGCTCTTTCTCTCTATCTTTGCCGTAATCCACGAATCTCCGCCGGCCTCTTTCACGATCTGCCGAGCTTCATTCAGGTCGTCGGCGGAGCTTACGAAAGAGACTGCCACGAAGTCGACTCCCGCTTTTGCGCCAAAGCGAAGATCCTCCCTGTCTTTTTGCGTCAAAGCGCTAAGGGAGATTTCGCTGTCGGGCAGGTTCACCCCTTTGCCTTCGGCAAGCGTCCCGGGGGTCAGGATTTCGAGTTCGATCGAATCGCCTCTCTTTTTGATGATTCGGGCGTGTACGGTGCCGTCCGCGAAAAATATATCTTCACCCTCCCTGAACGACTCCAAAAGCTCGGGATGCGTGATGGAAAAAGCTTTTTGTGACGGCTCTTTGGCCATGAATATCCTCTCCGACCGCCCAACCTTAAGCCTCTTTTTCAGACCCCTTATTCTTATCTTGGGGCCGCAGATATCCTGTAGTATACCGATATGACGCCCCTTTTTGTCGGCGATATCGCGAATTGTGCGAATGCTCTTTAGATGCTCCTCGTGGGTACCGTAGGAGAAGTTGAGCCGGAATATGTTCACCCCGGCATCCATAAGCCTCTCTATGGCATCCGGAGTGTCGCTCGAGGGGCCAAGGGTGGCTACTATCTTCACTTTCGGGTACACTGAAACTCCTTGTTTACCAATATGTGTTAACATTATACATCCTCTACGATCGAAAAGGAGAGAGAATGCCGCTTGCGATTATCTGTTCGGGCGGGGATGCACCGGGTATGAACCCGGCCATAAAGAAGTTCGTGGACTATGTGTATGAAAAGGGCGAAACCCCCTATTTTGTATATAACGGCCTCGAAGGGCTCATAGACGGAGATATAGCTATAGCTACACACAAAGATGTGGCCGGCATAGTCCACAGGGGAGGTGCGATAATCAGGTCCTCCAGATCGAAGCGTTTCTACGAATACGAATATAGGAAAATCGCATACGAGAACCTGAAAAAGAGCGGTATAACCGGTCTTGTCGTGCTCGGCGGCGACGGATCGTTTCGGGCCATGGAGAGGCTGAGCGAAGAGTTCGAGCTCAACTTCGTAGGTATTCCCACAACGATTGACAACGATATATACGGCACCGACACATGCATCGGGGTTGATACCGCGCTGAATGTCATTCGCGATGCACTCGACAAGATCAGAGATACCGCATCCACTTTCAGCCGCGCTTTCGTCGTAGAGGTGATGGGACGCGAGTGCGGGTATCTAGCGGCGGTCTCCGCCATAACGAGCGGTGCGGAAATATGCCTCATACCGGAGGCCGATTTCAACAGGAGCGTTGCGCGGGAGCATCTGAAAAGAGAGATCGAAGAGGGCAGGAGCTATATACTATGTATCGTCTCCGAAGGCACCGGGATGACGAACGATATAGCGCATTGGCTCGAAAATGAGATCGGGATGGAGACCAGAGTCACGGTACTCGGCCATATTCAGCGCGGTGGAAGCCCGACGGTCAACGACCGTATGCTTGCGTTCGAATTTACGGTGCGCGCGGTAGATTACCTTCTTCAATCGGTCGACTCGAACAAAGTTATGGTGATAGAGAACGGCCGGTACGGGATGAAGGAGATAGAAGAGGTGGTCGAACATCGATATAGGATCGATCCGGAGTTGCTTGGAATGTTGAACAGGCTCGACTGAGCCGATCGGCAAGACGGCAGATTTGGTTATAATAAAACGGGGTAGGGTACGGGCGTAACCGCTTTTACACTCGATGCTGCAAAAGGTACCGTTGAAAAAGGAGGGGAGATGGTCAAGATAACGAAGAGAGGCAAAAAGGCGTGGGTAACATTCACTCTCGAAGACGGAGATTTCGATTCGGTCGAGATCAAGGGGAGTTGGAACGATTGGAAACCGGAATCCATGAGGCGCAAAAAGAGCGGAGACTTCTACATAGTCAAAGTGCTTCCCGCAGGAGAAACTTTCGAATTCGGGTATCTCTTAAATGACGGCGGATGGCTGAATGATGAGACTCTTGCATCCACGGACTCTCCGTTCGGCAGTAAAAATTCGGTTTTGAACACCTAAAAAAGAGAG
>JALSXE010000277.1:0-11884 GCA_027072755.1 Campylobacterales bacterium
TTATGGGGAAGTGGGCGGGCCAGCTGGTGGCGATTTTCAGCTTGACTTTTCGCTCTCTTTTTATATTGACGCTTTTTTTTCCCTCTATCTGTTCGCGTGTGCAACCTGTAAGGGTCGCCGTTGCGGCAACGGCCGCCGAGGCTTTCAGAAAATCTCTTCGTCTCATGAAAGGAGGCCTTTTGCGGTAATATTTGGAAGTAGATTATAGCGACTCGAAGCACAGCAGACGATAAAACCTCTTCATTATCCGAACGTTTCTCGATCTTACGGGCGGAGTCCGTCTGCCCGTGAGGGCAAGCTTTAGTGCCATAGCGGCCAGCGTAGTTTCGGGGGCTTTGCCCTCGGAACGTTTCTCGATCTTTAATGATAGAACGCCGCAATAACCGCAAAGGCGAAAAAAAACATCAGGTGCGAAATGCCCTCTACATAGTTCGTCTCGCCGTTATCCGTCGTCTTCCAGGCCAGAATCACGGTAAGTATGAGCGCACCCACCTGCAAAGAGTTAAAATCCAGTGTCAGCTGCATATCGGCGAACGGAGAAAGGAGCATCAGAATCGGAACGGTAAGAAGTATTGATACGGTAGATGCACCCATCGCAATATTTACGACACGCTGAATCTGGTCCGCCTTTGCGGCTTTGATGGCTGTAAACAGCTCAGGCGATACGCTTATTATGGCTATCACGAGTCCGGCCAGCGCGGCGGATATGCCATAATCTTTCGCAATCTGCATACCGTCGCTCGCGAAGATTTCTGCGATAACCCCGATGATAAAAATAAGGGTAAAGATTATTACAAGATTCACCGTAATGGATAGCCTGTCGAAAATGTAGTTCTCCTCTTCCTCCTCTTCAATACTCCCTTTGCCCTTTTTTCTTCTTAGTCTGAATATTCGGCTTCTGGCGGTCGCTTTGAAGAAGTGTATATGTGTGCGGGTTTGAAAGATGAATATACTCATATAGTAGAGACCGAGCAGAAAAGCTATGATATAGCTTGCGATCAGCAGATTGTCCGCACCTTTCGGAGAGTAGCCCAGTACACTGGGAACGAGAAGCGCTACGGAGGCTACAAGCAGTATGGTCGTGTAGGTACTCGAGGTATCTTCGTTGTGCTCCTGCTCTTTGAAGCGGAGTCCGCCTACGAAGACGGCAATTCCGAGCAGAACGTTCATGTCGACGATGACGGCGGAGATGATACCGCTCTTTACCGTCTCGAGAGCGTGTTCGCCGTGGCTGCTTTCGAGCATGATCATAAAAAGCAGCAGGATCTCGACGGCGACGGCACTGAAGGTGAGTACGAAACTTGAGTACGGCTCCTGCAGTCTCTCGGCGAGAATCTCCGCGATTTCCGATACGGTGAACGAGAAAGATGCTATGCCGAGTCCGGCGCAGACAACCGCGAGATAGGTAAAACCGTAGAGGTGGAAAACGAGGGCGAGTAGGCTCAGGAGGGTGCCCGCAAAGAGGTCCCAGTAGTTACCGAAAAAATCCTGTAAGTCCGACGAAGGCTCGGAGGATGTGCTCATTTAAAACAGTCCTTTTGTTTCTAAATTTCCGTTTGTAACGGCATTGGTATCGAAGAAGAGGCCGCTTCCGACTCCGGCAATCATATAGATACCCGGCTTCAAGGGGAGACCGAGACGCTCTATGAGCTCCGATGCCGTATCGTATCTCTCCATCGATATTTTTATATCACACTCAAACTTAATCTGTGTTGGAACGAAAAGTTTACAGCGTGTCCACTTTATGAGATTCAGCTGTTCGTAACAGCTCTTTGGAAGTGATGTATCCGCAAATATGATAACCTGCTCACTACACCCCCATTCGACGCGTCTGATGCCCGTATTGACGAATACCGGTTCGAAAGATGGGGTATAGTTCAGATGAGAGAGCGTATAACCGGCTCCCGCGGCTTTCAGCAGACCTACAGCCTCCCTGAAAACCGGGCACATACATCTTGCGAGAGGGGCGCTCTGATGGTATGAGCCCTCGAGGATGAAGGAGCTTTCGAAGATTTTACCGGATATCAGGGTGAAGTCGACAGCTTCAGGCTTGGCGGGAGCTATGGCTGCGCCTATTTTGTCAAGGAATCCTTTGTCGTCGCAAAATATGGTCTGGCTATCTGTAGAGGCAAGGATCTTTTCGCTCGCCTCCATCGGGTCTTTCGGGAGCAAAACGGCGCCGTGGCCGTTTAAGAGCATCCGCATGAACTCCATAACCGCCGAGGGGACATATATGAACTCTCTCCGGTTTATTACAAGCCATAGACGCAGAAGTTTCATGAGTGTGTCGGGGAGATTCTCAACCTCTATCCAGGCTACTTCATCGTCCGTAGGGGTGATATCTCTGTCGGTTATTATGCCGTAAGCGCCGTTTTGGAGCGCCTCCTCTATGCCGGCCGGATCGAGTGCTACAAACAGCGATCCGCGAACGGCTTTTGAAGGAAGCAGTGCGACTCTGTCAAAACGGGAGATGGAAGGGGTGTTCAGCAGTCGGCCGCCGGTGACGGCCACTACATTCTCAAGGCGCATCTATAGTGTCAGCCGATGGGTGTTCCGGCTTTTTTGGGAGATTCCGGGCGAATGAGGCATAGTCCGTCTTCATCTTTTGCGGCCAGTATCATACCTTCCGAGAGCATCCCCATCAGTTTGGCCGGTTTGAGATTCGCCACTACGCATACTTGCGTATTCAAAAGATCCGCGGGGGAGTACCACTCTTTGATACCGGCTACGATCTGGCGGGGTCTCTCTTCGCCTAGGTCGACCTGAAGTTTGAGCAGTTTTTTACTTTTCGGAACCTCTTCGGCCTCCACTACCGTGCCGACCTTCAAAGAGGTTTGGAAGAACTGATCTATCGTGATCAGGTTTGCACCGGACTCCTTCTCTCTCGCTTTTTTTTCGGTTTCGCTCTTCGCTTTCTCTTCGCTCTTTTTCTCTTCCGCTTTTTCGGCAGGGGTCTCCACCAGCGGCTTCTCTATCCTCGGGAATAGAGGCGGGACTTTCTCTATCTTGAAACTATCGAGAAGCCTGGACTCTTTTATGAGTCTTATGTAGCTTTCGTGGTTCACCCCGAAACCGAGTGCACCCGCAATGGTTTGGGTGGTCTTCGGCATAAACGGGTGCAGGAGTACCGATACTTTGGCAAGAATGTTTGCGACCAGCGCTATCGTGGCCATCGCCTCCCTCTCCTTGCCCTCTTTCATCTTGACCCACGGCATAGCGGTGTCTATCGCCTTGTTGGCTATTCGGAGGGTTTTCCAGAGATCTTCGAGGTAACGGTTTGTCTGGATCTCGTAAAGATAGGGTTCGACGGTAGAGAATATCTTTTGCGCCTCATCCAGCTCACGTTTGTGGAACTCGGCGACATCATCGCTTTTGACTTCGAAGTCGAAATATTTGCCGCTCATCCCTATGATGCGGTTGAGCAGATTGCCCAGGTCGTTGCCGAGATCGGAGTTTATGCGGTCCATCAGCGCTTTTTGGCTGAAGTCTCCATCCTGTCCGAAAGGAACTTCTCTCAGCATGAAGTAGCGGAAGTTTTCGAGGCCGTAGGCGTCCGCGATCTCTTTGGGGTCTACCACGTTCCCTTTCGACTTGCTCATCTTTTCGCCGTTTCTTGTCCACCATCCGTGGGCCGCCACATGGTGCGGAAGCTCGAGCCCCAGACTCATCAGGAACGCAGGCCAGTAGACGGCGTGGAAGCGGAGTATATCTTTTCCTATCAGGTGCACCTTCGCGGGCCAGTACTCCATCAGCTTTTCGTCAGTGCCGTAGCCGAGCGCCGTTACGTAGTTCATTAGAGCATCGAGCCAGACATACATCACATGTTTGGGGTCGTTTATGGAGTCGGGGAGTTTTATGCCCCAGTCGAAGCTTGTGCGTGTTATCGAGAGGTCGTCGAGGCCGTTTTTTACGAAATTTATCACTTCATTGCGTTTCGATTTCGGCAGAATACGGTCCGGGCGGCTGTCGTACCACTCCAGCAGCCTCTCCTCGTATTTGGAGAGTTTGAAAAAGTAGCTCTCCTCTTCGACTATCGATGTAGAGCGTCCGCATTCGGGGCAGAACTCTTCGTCGACGAGTTGCTGTTCGGTAAAAAAGGTTTCGCAGCTTACGCAGTAGTGTCCGCGGTAGACATCTTTGTAGATATCTCCGTTGTTGTACATTACTTCAAAAGCCTTCTGAACTCCTTTTATGTGGCGCTCGTCGGTCGTACGGATGAACTTGTCGTAACTTATTTCGAAATCGTCCCAAAGAGACTTGAAACGGTCGGATATCTCGTCCGCATACTCTTTTGGAGTTTTGCCGCGTGCTTTGGCAGCCTGTTCGATCTTCTGACCGTGTTCGTCCGTACCTGTGAGAAAAAATACATCCATACCCGCAAGTCTGGAATATCGTGCAAGCGTATCCGCAATGATGGTGGTATATGCGTGACCGATGTGCGGAACATCGTTGACGTAATATATAGGAGTGGTTATATAGACTCTTTTGCATTTCTCTTCGCTCATTGTAAACCCCATTATTAGCTTTTAGTTACTAGTTGTTTGTTATTAGTTTTTGACTAAAACTCGAATCCTCCGCCTTCGCCTTTGCTCATGCTCTCATATACTTTTTTTACATATTCATTTCTCAGTTCGCATCCAATCACCTTTTCACATTTGAGGCAGCTTGTTACACCCATCTGCTTCTGGCACGCTTGAAGCCTCTCCTTGGCCTCTTCACGTGCCTCTTCCCACTTGTCGAGGCTCTTTTCAGGAGACTCCGTATGCATCTTTCACCTTTGAAATCTCATACCTGCTGCCGAAAAAGCATGGCGTGGTCTCGTGCGGGTCCTCGCACGGAAGCTCCATAAGACGCCCTCCTTTGTCGTCTATGGCCACTCCGCCGGCAGTTTCGTAGACAAATGCGAACGGAAATACCTCGAAAAGCTTTCGCAGCTTGCCGTTCGGTTTGTCGTCGGTACCGGGATAGCTAAAAAGTCCGCCCCCTTTCAAAAGAATCTGGTGCAGGTCCGGCACCATGCCGCCGGAGTATCGCAGGCGGTAACCTTCCGCAAAAAGAGAGTCGACCAGTTTTTTGTGGTGCTTGGGCCAGTACTGCTGCGTGCCTCCGGGAGCGTTCAGCTTCCCCTTTTCGCCGAGTTCAATAGTATTTTGTTCCATGAAACGGCCGTGACGGAAGATGAAGTGGCGCACACCCCCTTTGTAGGCGGTAACCATCTCCAGGCGCGGGCCGTAAACAACATATACGGCCGCAAGCATGGATCTGGCCTGAAACTCTCCGTCGTAAATACCGAAAATGGAGCCTACGCTCAGATCCACATCTATCAGACTGGAGCCGTCGAGAGGGTCGTATGCGATCATATACCTGCCGTTGGGGTGGAGTATCTCCTCCTCTTCCTTCTCCTCACTTGCGATCGCTTTGACGGCGGCAATTTTTGAAAACTCCTCCGCGATTATGAGATCGCTCTGAATATCTAGTTTGAGCTGCATGTCACCCGTGGCGTTGCACTGCTCGGAGTAGCACAGATCCTCATTGGCTATGGCGTCTCTTATTCTATGGGCAGACTTTTCTATCGCGTCGAAGATCGGTTTGAGCGTCATCTATACGGCCTTTGCATGTTTTTTTATCCACTCGATAATCTGAGAGGTGTCATTTAGATCGAGTATATCTATCTCTTCCGGGATATCGTAATCAACGACATCTACGGAGTCATCTACGGCTATCGCTTCCGAATAGGGGAAATAGCTCTCGTCGATTTCGTTGCGGAAAATCGCTATACGCGGCAGCGGAAGGGGGTTTAAACCCTCGACCAGCAGGTAGTCGAAATCTTCCACCATCCGTATGATCTCTTCTATTCTCTTGTGGCGGTGCGAGAAGTATGTCGTTCTTGTCGGTGAGGTAACTACCACTTCCGCGCCGGTTTGGAAAAATTTCCAGCTATCTTTACCCTCTACGTCGAAAACCGCTTTGTCTTTGGGGTCGTTTTTGACTATGGCGACTTTGTAGTCACTTATCAGGGTGCGCGCCACCTTCTCTATAAGTGTCGTCTTGCCGCTGTTGGAAGGACCGGTAAAAGCGACTGCAAAACGTTTTCGCAATGGTTAACCTTCGTAATGAAATCGGTTGTGATTATAGCCAAAAAAGTTTTAAACCTCGATATCCCGATCGATTCTCACTCTTTGGGAAGAAAGTGCAGCGTAGTACATGGGTCAATTACGGCTCTGTCCGTAGTTTGCGCGACAATTAAAATGTTTTGTGTTAGAATCCTTCAGAACAAGAGGCTCTTTCGGTTGCCGAAAGATCGATATGAAAAGAGGTCGAAAACGTGAAAAGGTTTCTATTTTTTGCCGCCGTAGGGATGGCCGTACTGTTGGGGGGGTGCAGCTCAAAATCTTGCAAAGAGGGAATTTTACAGCCCGACACCATTTACGAAAAGGCGCTCGTTAACACACGTGAAGCGCAGGTGGTCAGATCGCTGGAGACGAAAGCTTCGATAAGCGCCACCCTTTTGAATGAAGTGTTCCCCGCCAGGTACAGTTACGACAAAGGTGTATATCTTTTTGTCGGCGCGATCACCGAAAGGAAAGTGCCGGACGAGAAGTTTCCCGATTTTTTCCATCTGAAGCTCAACGGCATGGAGCCGGTAAGCGTTGAGCCTGTTAAAAGGGATAACGAACTCTATACCCTAATGCCCAGCGTCAACCGGTGGGGTCGGTACTACATCGCCGTATTTCCCCCTTCAAAGGCGAAGAGTTTCAAACTTACTTTCGGAATCGATCCGTACGCTCCGGTTGTGTTAACGTTTCAACGACCGACGCCACGGAGGTAGGATCGCCCAGTATCTTTTTGTAGACGAGATAGTTCGCGAGAACCTTTTTCCCGTATCTGCGGCTCTCGTCGTAGTGAATCAGCTCCATACTGAGCCACGGCTCGTATTTTCCTTTGCGAAAAAGCCCCCTTTGTGTCAGCGCCCGTTTCGTGAAGCCGATTCCTCCGTTGTAGGCATAGGCTATGAAGAGAGGGTGCATCAGGTATCGCCGAAGGTAATCCAGGTGCTTCAAAGCGTACTCGATGTTTTTGTCCGGATCGAACATCGAGTCGAGATCCAACGGCTCTTTTTTCTCCTTTGCGAGCGCTTTGGCCAAAAAGGGCATTATCTGCATCATCCCGAGTGCATAAGAGGGTGATATTGACGATGGAATAAAACGGCTCTCC
Source organism: Campylobacterales bacterium (assembly GCA_027072755.1). GTDB lineage: Bacteria > Campylobacterota > Campylobacteria > Campylobacterales > Hydrogenimonadaceae > Hydrogenimonas. The sequence continues at coordinate 7,216 of JALSXE010000277.1, forward strand.
TGCCTAGCTAGTGCGAGAAGCATCGCCTTCTCATCGAGGCTCAAATTTTTGTAGGCGCTTTTGTATGGGAGCGGAAAATAGTGCGTGCGGTATTTGGAGGCACGCTCCATTATGAAGCAGTAGTGGCCTAGAGTATCAGACGTCGCGAACCTTTTTGCGTAATCTATCAGCTCATCCCTCTTCTTGCGCTCTATCTCTCTCAAAACTCTCAGCCATGCGAACGGGTCGGAGATGTTGAAGTCCGCATCCTGTGTGGAAAATTCGGGTACCGCGATACGGGGAGGCCGCTTTTTGAACTTTTCGGCGGCATATAGAGAGTAGATATTTAGGTCGAAACTATCAGAGAGTCTCTTTAGATAATCTTTTTTGGGGTGAAGTTTGGCGAGCCAGAAGAGGACCTTGTCTCTATCGAAACGGTAATAGGCCTTTTTGTATGCGAGCGAAAGATAGTGTGCGGCGACCGTTTCCCTGCCGTGTCTCAAAGCGTTCATGGCGAGAAAAAATGTGCTTTGATGAGAAAGATCTTTCGCATCGATGCCCAGTAGTGAGCTCTGGAGACGGTCGAGCTTTTTGTCGGTTACTATCAGTTTGATTGTCTGTGCAAACTCTCTTTTCACGGCGAGCCTCTTTATCAACCGCGGCGGTAGCGGGTGGTTCAGGTATCTCTCCCTCCAACTCGATCCGCAGTTGTTGAAAACCTTGAAAAAGGTCTCATCGTCGCTCTTCACAAGTTCGTAAAAGGGCTCGTCCGAAGCCATCACGTCCGCCCAGTATAGCTCTTGAGGGAAGCCTGAAATCTGCTTCAAAAGCTTATACCTGCGAAGTTTCGGGATTTTTGTGAATTTGTAGGGTGTCAACGCTATTACGCTGCACTCAGCCGTTTTTGCCGGAAGCTGTTCTGGTTTAAGTCTGTAACACTCATACGCCTCTTTAAAACCGGGTTGGTCCGTTTTTTTTGCAAATCTCCCGATTATTTTCCAGTTTACCGATTTTACCTGGTAGAAGGCCCTTTCGGCCTCTTCGGCCGTGATGTTATTATCGAGAAAACGCCATATGTAGAAGTCTTTGGCGTAACTTCTCGGCATCTTCTCGATCTCTTTCAGTGTCACCGCCGGAAGCAGCAGAGCCGCAAACAGCAGCAGAGCCGTAAATCTCATCATAAAGAAGCGGCGAGCTCAAAGAGCAGTTTGACCAAAAAGAGATCGATAAACTGCAGACCTATAATGACTATGAGCGGAGCGAGGTCGATACCGCCGACAACGGTGGGTATGTAGCGTCTTATCCAGGCGTAAACAGGCTCGGTCAGGCGGTAGAGTGTCTGGACTATCGGATTATAGGGGTCGGGGCGTACCCAGCTCACGAGAGCCGCTATGATTACGACCCAGATATAGATGCTTATTATCATATGCAGAATCTGTGCCAGTGCCTGTACGAAAGTTGAGAGTATCATTTTACTATCTCCAGTAGGTAGGATTTCAGGTATGGGTAGAGGTGTGAAAGTTCAGGCCCGTGGTCCGCTCCGGTAAGAAGCAGCCGCAGAGGTTTGAAAAAGCTTTTTCCCTTCAGCCCCGTCTGTTGCGTCAGATATTTTTTGAATTCGTCGAAAGAGTCGAAACCGGGAGCTCTTTTTATCGCCTCTTGCAGAATCTTCATCTGCTCACCCCACTCGTTGTCGAAGCTTTTGGCCGAAAATATCGCCTCTATTTTCGGTTTTATCTCTTTTATTGTGCTCCCCTCTTCGAGGTAGCATTTCGCCAGTTCACCTATAGCCGCATCGGCGAAGCCGAAAGCCCTGGAGAGATCTTTCGAATCCATCAACTTCATATGTTCCCTGTTTATGAACCTGAGCTTGTCGAGGTCGAATTTCGCAGCGGCTTTGGAGACGTTATCGAGCCGAAACCACTCTACCGCCTCTTCGAGAGTGAAGATCTCTTTGGGTGTCCTGTTACCGAGCAGTATCAGGTAGTTGGCGATAGCTTCGGGGATGAAACCCTCTTCGAAGAGCCAGCGGACGCTCGAAGCGGAGTCACGTTTGGACATCTTTTTCCCCTCTTCATTCAGAATGACGGGAAGGTGTGCGTATTCTATATTTTTGTCGTATCCGAGAAGGTTTCGTATATGAATCTGTTTGGGGGTGTTGCTTACATGGTCTTCACCGCGGATAACGAGGCTTATGTCGTGGATCATGTCGTCGATCGCACAGGCGAAGTTGTATGTGGGGGTCTTGTCGGCGCGCATTATTACGAAGCTGTCTATATCGTCCGGAGCGAAAGAGAGCCTCCCTTTTATAATATCGTCGAACTCTATCGCACTTACCGGTTTTTTCAGCCGTATCGTGAACGGTTTCTCGTTGGTTAAAACCTCTTCGTCACTCAGTAGTTCGCACTTTCCGCTGTAGCGATAGGCCCTTTTGGACTCTTTTGCCGCCTCTCTCTCGGCCTCCAGCTCTTCAGCGGAACAGAAGCATGCGAACGCTTTTCGCTCTTCGAGCATCTTTATCGCCATATGCTGGTGGATGGTCAGGTTGCGGCTCTGATAGTAGACTTCGTCATAGGCGAGCCCGAAAAGGTTGAGAATCTCGAGAATCTCTCTATCTTTTCCCTCTATGTTGCGCTCTTTGTCGGTATCTTCTATTCTGACGATGAATCGCTCGTTGCGCTGCTTCACGACTATATAGTTGAAGATGGCGACCCGAAGATTGCCTATATGCATATCTCCCGTCGGACTTGGTGCGAAACGCAGCATATAACCCCTTTTAAGCCGAATAAGACTCTATTTTTGCTTTGGATTATACCAAAATATGCGCTACCGTTTCGACAGCCTCAGCTTTCTTTCATTGAAACTGATATATTCTGTCATGAAAAATTTTGCAATTGCGGAGAATTATAAGATGATAAAAACTATTCTCATAGTAGCGCTACTACTCTTTTCAAATCTCCTATCACTCTATGCTTCGACGGCGGATAGAAGCGGTGCGGAGTATCTGGAGGGATATTTGAACTACGGATTCGATTCGGATGAATACGACTGTACCCTACAGAGCGCAGAAACGTACATCTGTATTGCAAAAAATCTTAAAGAGGGTAACGATACCGTATCGCTCGAAATAGGAGAGATGCGACTCATTTTCGACAGAAAGAGAGTAGAACCCATTCTCGACGAGGCGGTAGCGCATACCTACTTCAAAAGCATGGAGATATCCGAAACGATAAAGAAGAGGCTAGAGGGGATGCACTTCGAGAACGGGATGCAAAGAGCCGTTCAGAAAAGTAGACTCGAAAAGATGTATCTATATGACCCAAGCGTGAAAAAGAGGGTATACGGTCTGCTTTTCGAGAGTATGAAGGAGGGAGCCGCGAAAGAGCTCGGGTTTCATGACAAAGAGTGGAACAACTCAATCTCCATAGCTCTACTGCGTTACCGCAACGACCTCCGAGAGAGTGAGGGTGTCTATCTATTCCCAAAGAGGATTTTGGGGGCCTTGAGCCTGAGCCTCAAGGGAATGCACATCAAAAGTGTTACCGGTCGGGATCTCGATGCCGATAGAAGCGCCGCCGTCTGGGAGGGGCTGAGAAGTTTGACCCCTCCGGAGATACCGATGGTGACGAAAAAGGATCTCGACTATTTTCTTAAAAAGAGCTCAATATTCAGTGACGAAAGCAGAGGAGATGCGCTGTTTAACCTGAAGAACTCCGCACTAGACGCCGATACTCTGCTAAGTGTCGGCAGGATGGAGTTATACGAGCCCGAGAGATCAAAAAACAGTACGCTGCTCAAGATGAGGATCGAAAACGTCAGATCGCTTCTGAATGATGCCGCCGATGCCGGTACCGGAGACGCCGACGCCACTCTGCTGGAGTTTGCTACATCCACGAAGCTCTCTTCGAAGAATATGCAAAGATACAGGGCGGAGCTGAAAAAGGATCCCGATTTCAAAAAGAGTACCGAATCGGTAGCCGAATACATATCGGCGGTCGCCTCATTTTACAGAAAGAGGTGTCCGGATCGCCGCTTTGAAACATTTGTCGACTCGATGGAGCACTCTATAAACAGTTTTCTAAGAGGAGAGAGCGACACAGTCTCTTTCAGGCTTAGAAACAGAAGCGGCCTCTCTTTCAGGGCTTTGGCGGGGGAGCTCTTCTCTCGTATGATGCAAAAGCAGAAAGAGAGCTATCCGAACCAAAACATTGTCGAATTTCTCTTCGATAACTTCAGTATGGAGTTCGGTAACGGTTATCGGTAGGTGTTACGCGAAGTTCATAGCACCGGTTGTGAAGCTTTTTTGGCGTCAGTGAAAAGTTTCTCCGTTATCCGCATCGCCTCATCCGCGCTTTTGCCGAAGATCATCACCCCCTCTTCGTGGCCGGCCATCGCAAAGAGCGGGTTTTTAAGAGGGTCCGTGCCTCTGTAGATATTTGCGACCTCCATTGCCATCTCCTTCGTACCGTAGGCTACATCCGCCGTCTTCAGGTACGCACCCTCCATCATCATCTTCCAGATCGAGAACGAGTGTATATGTATGACCCACTCTATATGCCGGCTTAGAGCGTATACCGCCGCATGGGTGAAGGCTTCGCTGCTCGGCTTCGCGGGACCTTCGGACTCTATGCGAAACTCCGCCTCGTCGTAGCTCTTTACGAGCGAATACCCCTTTTTGTCCAGATAGGGC
>JALSXE010000278.1:0-10338 GCA_027072755.1 Campylobacterales bacterium
GTCCAGGCCCTGCCGGATTGCGGGCTTTGCCCGGAATCCGTGTAACATTATGGTATTCCCGCAACCATCCTCCTAAGCTCATCTCCCTCTATAAGCTCCTCTTTCAGAAGCTTTTTCGCGATCTTTTCTATGATCTTCCAATCTCTTTCGACAATCTCTCCTGCGAGTTTCGCACCCTCCTCTATCCAGTGGACAATCCGCGATTCCAGCTTCTCCTTGAAAAGGTTGCTGTTTATATTTTGCAGCAGTGTCTCTATGTGGACATTCGGCAGTTCGTCGTCCATTCCAAACTGCGCTACGGCACTGTAGGCATATAAAGAGGCCTCCTGTAGATCGCTGTAGGCACCCGTTTCGAGCCCCTTTTGCGGACCGAACTTCTTGACCGTAGCAGCCCTGCCGGCAAGCAGAACCGCTATGTTGGCCCCTATCTCCTCTTTTGAAAGATTTGTTTCGATAGCGTCTTGCATATACGAAACAAGCCCTAGAGCCTCGCTTCGTGGAATGACTGTAACCTGCTCGATTTCGACATCCGGCAGAAGCCTCAAAGAGGTGACGGCGTGGGCGGCTTCGTGGTAGGCGCTCTTTTTCAGATCCTCTTCGAAGTTTTTGAAGCGCTTCTTCTCCAGCTTGTGGCCGTATTTTATGGTGTTTATTCTATCGATCACGATCTCTTCGGTCAGCCTGTCCATACCGGCCCTAAGAGCGTCCAGCGCCGCCTCTTTTGCGATGCGCCCGAGTTCATAGCCGTTCATTCCGGACATATAGCGGATAATCCGGTCGATATTAATATCTTTTTCGTGAGGTTTCTCCATGATCTTTTCTGCAAAAAAGCGGCGCGCCTCTCTGTCGAGTTCCGGAACCTCCACACTCTGATCGATGCGTCCCGGGTGCATCAGCTCCGCCGGGACCTCTTCGATATCTCTTGCCGTGGCTATTGTGAAAATATAGTCGTTCGGTTCGCTCGGCAGCCGGTCGATCATCTGCGTAAGGGTCTCGGTGGGGATACCGGTATAATTCCCCTCTATCATACCTTTGGTATCCACCCCCTCCAAAACTACAAGTACAGGTGCAGCGAGGCGGGCACGTGTAAAAACCTCTTTGACAAGAAGCTCGTCGAAAAGATCGCTCTCCTGCAGATAGATATACGCAAGACCGGCCTCTTTGGCGAAAGCTTTGACGAGCATACTCTTGCCCACACCCTCCGGGCCGTACAGAAGCAGACCTTTCGGGAGTGTAATGTCGAAATGTTTTAGCCCTTTTTCATCCTGAAGCAGCCGTATTATCGATCTGAGCTCTTTTTTAACCCTGAGTTGCCCGGCGACATCGCTGAACCCTGTATGAGATACATGGATTGCAAGACGATCGGAGTACGGCGATCTGACTTCCGGCTTCTCATGCTCTTTCTCTACGATTTTTTCGAGGGTGACCGTTGCGGTAGAACCGCGCCTGCTCCAGCGCCATTCAAGCACGAAGCTGCGCTCGAACTTTACGAAATATTTCAGATCTTCCGAAAGTTCCGAAAACTGTTCGAGCCGTTTCTTTACACCCCTCGAGAGTATGATCTTGCACCTTTTGGCATCCTCCGGAGATTTCGAGATGATGTCTGCAAGAAGTGCGGGCAGTTTGTGCGAGATCCTTTTCGCATTGAGATAGGGGGAGAAGCCGAGTAAAAATGCAAGTGCACTCTCATGCGGCATAGAAACCTCGGTCTGCATCGTCCGTCCGGCGTTTATCTGCTCTACGGTTCCGGCTAAAACCCTTTCACAAATCTGCCACAGCGTTTTGAAATCGAGAGGATAGAAGAGAGCCAGGTCTCCTTCGCTGAAGACCGTGAGTATATCCGCATCGAAAACCGTTACGAGGTTCCCCTCTTCGTCGGCAACGGCCTCTTTGGCGATCTGCTCGTAAAACCGCCCCTGAATCAACAGAGGATCTTCGTAATAGTCGTCTATGAAGCTTTTGTCGTACCATGATGGGTCGTTTACGGAGAAGGTAAACAGAAATATCGCCTGACGGTATCTGCGAAGATCGTCGGGTGCTCCGTCGGACACGATCGAAGCGAGAAGCCGCTGGATCGAGTGGTCGGCCTTGTCTATATCTTCGAAGATTACGACTCCGTCCGGATATCTCGATATCCACGATTCCAAAACACCTTTCGGGCCCACCAGACGCTCTATATCGTCGCTGAAAGAGTAGTCTCCCATATGCAGAATCAGCATCTCGCGCTGAAGATAGCGGCCAATAACCTTCGCGGCGAAGTTCTTTCCGCATGCCGGCGTACCGGCCAGTGTAACCATTCCGGCTACGCCGTCAAAAATTCTGAGACTCCCGAACCGCTCTATGGCCGATTCGATCAGCTCTATCGCCCTATCCTGCCCCAGAATCTCTTTTTTTGCATATTCCGAAAACTTTTCCATGTTACTCACCGTCTCTTATCGGCCTGTTGGCGATCATCTCCAGCACCACTGTGGCGTAGGAGCCTTTTGGGAGCGTGAAGTGAAGCTCGTAGTGGGCATCCTGCTCTTTGTATCTCCCCTCGACATCTTCGGGCCAGATCCAGGCGTATCTGCGGCCTCCCTGTGCCGGCACCTCATGAATGAACTCCTTCTCTACCTCCCAGGCAAGACCCGTCGAGTGTTTCATCTTTTCGCCGCATAGGGGGCCTGTAGGACTTATTTGGCGTTTTTTGAAACGGTCGGACTCCTCGATGACGCTATCGACTACGAAGAGTTTTCCATGCGGATAGTGGCTCGCTACATCGCCCGGCAGGAGCCTGAAGAAGTGGCGCTCTTTGCGAACCTCTTTTATGATGGAGGAGTTCCAGACAAAGACCTCTTTGAGCTCTTTTTCCGTAAGGGCGTCGAAGAGTCTTGAGATCTCTATTCTCTTGCTCAGCCAGAGGTTGAAGAGGTGTGACTGGTATGCACTGATCAAAAAGTCGCGTCTCTTTCTGTCTCTCATTTTCCGTCTGCCTTCTATTATATCTTTGGCGGTTTCGAAGTTGTCGCCTTCGCGCCCGAAGCGCTGGTACCCGAAGTAGTTCGGAGAACCGTTGAGCCTTATCCACTCCAGTAGCGAGTCGATCTTTCTGGCGTCGGTAGGGTTGACTTTTTTTAGCCGTATGAAGAAGCGGTTTCCCTTCAGGTGGCCTATTCGAAGCTTGTTTGTATGTAGAGTGCGTTCCAAAATTTTGATCTGCGGATGTGAGAAATCTTTCAGCCTCTCTTCATACTTTTTATTGAACGATATATACTGAATCGTCATCGCTTCCTTGTCTTTGAGTCCTGCATACCCGAAATCTCGCAGCCTGATTCCCAGGTGAGAGCTCAGGGTTTGAAGCATCTGCCATGTCGTAAGGCTTTTTTTCCGTATTTTCAAAACGAGGTGCTCCCCTTCGCCGCTGAAGTCGTAAAGAGGTATTTCACTCACCGCAAAATCGGCGGGCGTCTGCCTGAAGTGGAAATATACTGGAGAGTGCGAGAGCGGATAGAGACGATCCGGTTTCATCTTGCTCCTTGAGTAGGTGATCGTTTATGCAATTATACTCTTATGTTACGCAAATTCCGGGCAAAGCCATTAATTCGGCAGGGAGTGAGCGGCCCTACAACCCCATGAATCTACGAAATCTCAGATTTCGGGACGATTTTACGTAAAATCGGTTATACTCTTTCACGGTATGAAGTTATAATTGTATTTAAAAACCGAGGTATAGAGATGATAGATCCGAAATTCCTGCACCTGCTATTTTCGACTGCAAGCATTGAGAGATGGAACGACCAGATTCGACCGGTAGATTTCGTGGAGTTGGATAAACAGTCGCACAAGATGATAACCGCATGGCTTCTGGGGCGTATCGAAGAGGAGGAGAACCGCGCGCAGATCGACTGGCGAAAGCTGATAGAGTACGGTGTGTGCGAATTCATGTACCGTGCGGTAGTAACCGACCTCAAGCCGCCGGTCTTTCACCACCTTGTAAAACATAAAAAACAGGAACTGGACGCCTATGTCAAAAAGGAGCTATTCGGCATCATGGACCGAAAGCTTCAAGAGAGGTTCGAAGCGTATCTCTCCTCCGACGAGAACGAGATTGAGCGCCGCATACTCGGCGCGGCCCACTTTCTTGCAAGCCGGTGGGAGTTTGGAATAATCTACGACTTTCATCCCAATGCCGCCGGCGTTGCCGAAATAAAAGAGCGCATAGACTCGGAGGTCGAAGATTACCTGGACCTGACAGGCGTACGCAGGCTGGAGATGGGGATAAAGAGCAGAAATTTTCTTGAAACGTGCGCCATGCTACGGTTTCAGAAACGGTGGGCGAAGACCCCCAGGATTCCGCAGACATCGGTGCTGGGCCATATGTTTTTCGTCGCCGTCGTAACCTACCTCCTCAGTCTGGAGTACGGTGCCTGCGACAGAAAACTCTACAACAACTTCTTCGCCGCCCTTTTTCACGATATAGCCGAATCACTTACAAGAGATATAATTTCGCCGGTAAAATACGGTGTCGAGGGGCTCGACGAACTACTGGCCGATTACGAGAAGGAGGCTGTAGAAGAGAGGCTTCTGCCGATGCTTCCGCCATATCTCAGAGACGAAATGCGCTACTTCGTAAACGACGAGTTCGCCGACAAGATCATGGTGGACGGGAACCTTGAACTAATCGACAAGGTCGATTTGATGCAGTCGAAATACAACAGCGACAGCTACAACGCCATAGACGGCTCGCTTATAAAGACGGCGGACCACATAGGCGCCTTTATGGAGGCCGCCGCTTCGATCAGAAACGGTGTGAATCCGCCGTCACTGCAAGAGGCGAAAAGCGGCTTGATGAAAAAGTATCAAGCTTTTTCCATATTCGGCATAGATATCGAAAAGATCATGAACGGTCTTGCGTGAAGTCAGAAGTGGTTCGCTTTGCAGATGTCGATATAGGGCTTTCTTACGGCCCTGGCGAAGATGGTGACGGGTGTCCTCGTCTTTTTCGCGATGTTTCTTATTCTGCTCTCTTTGGCGGGGTCGAAAGCGAAAAGAATCTCGAACTCTTCGCCGCTGCACCCCACCCTTTTGGGAATATGGCGGAAAAACTCGAAACCTAGCCTGTTGGAGCGATGAAGCTTTTCAAGATCGTGAAAAAGACCGTCCGAGATATCCATCGCACACCTAATGCTTGAAGCGGCTTCGTAAAAGAACCTATCTCTCAGTACCGGAGCTATAAAGCGCGAACTCTCGTTTACGCTGCCGCCGCGAAGCAGGCGTCGGAGATCCCGCAGGCTTCCTCCAAGCTCTCCGGTGTAGGCCAGGAGATCTCCCTCTCTCATACCGCTTCTTCTTACCGGTTTTTTACAATCGGCCATTATGGTTACCGATATATCGAGCTTGATATTGGCTATCGTGTCTCCTCCTATTATTGTAATGCCGTATTCGTCCGCGGCATCCTGAAAACCGCGTGCGAGCTCTTTGAGCTCTCTTCTCGAGTAGTTTTTCGGAATCGCCACCGTCAAAAGGGCGTATCGCGGTTTCGCATTCATGACGATAGCGTCCGATATGTTCACAAGCATCGCTTTTTTGGCGATCTGGTAGAGACTCATCCAGTCGCGTCTGAAATGGACGTTTTCAAAAAAGGCGTCCTGGCTTACGCATAGATTTTTAAGCTTTCCGGCGTCTATAACGGCTGCATCGTCTCCGATAAACGGGCTTTTGGAAAAGCACTCTATAAAGTAGTCCTCTTTGTTCATGCGGATAATTATATCAGAGTCTATATGGGTCCAAGGGTTGTACGAGGCTGAAAACATTGGTAACACTTGCCCGAATATGCGTACCGATCACAATCATGATTAAACTTAATTATAGAGTTGGATATGTATAATTGACCCATATTCCCATGCCACATTACAAAGGATGCGTCTCAATGAGTATACAGATACATAAATACGATGTTGTGATTGTCGGTGCCGGACTTGCCGGACTGGCAGCCGCAAGGGAGCTTCAACGGGCAGGTAAAAGTGTCGCCGTACTGACGAAACTGCACCCGCTAAGAAGCCACTCCGGAGCGGCACAGGGCGGTGTAAACGCCGCTCTAAGCGAAGATGACGATATCGAACTCCATATGTTCGATACGGTCAAAGGAAGCGACTATCTGGCGGACCAGGATGCAGTTGAACTGATGTGTTCAAAAGCGCCCGAAACTATCCGCTGGATCGCAAACAGCGGCGCCGCTTTCAGCCGAAAAGAGGACGGCACGATAGCGCAGCGTCCTTTCGGCGGTCAGTCGAAACCGAGAGCCTGCTACGCCAGAGACCGAACGGGACTTACACTACTTCAAACCATATATGAGCAGGCCGATAGGGAAAACGTCACCTTCTTCGACGAGTGGTACGTCGCCGATCTCATTTACGAGGATGGTGTGGTAAAGGGTGTAGTCGCTTACAATATAAGAGATCTGGAGCCGGCCATCTTCAACGCCAAAGCCACGATGTTCGCGACCGGCGGTTACGCCAGAGCTTTCAAAATCAGCTCGAACGCGCACGCCAATACCGGCGACGGTCTCTCGATAGTGGCACGCCACGGTCTGCCTCTGGAAGAGATGCAGTTCGTTCAGATCGCCCCGACCGGACTCGCCGGCAGCGGAATTCTCATCTCCGAAGCGGCCAGAGGTGAAGGCGGACGCCTCTACAACAGCCTCGGCGAAAGATTCATGGAGAAGTACGCTCCCGAAAAGATGGAGCTGGCACCTCGCGACGTAGTAAGCCGTGCAATCACACAGGAGATACTCGAAGGGCGCGGTGTGGGTCCAAACAAGGATGCTGTGGCGATAGACCTTACGCATCTGGGGGAAGAGCTCATCATGGAGCGTCTGCCGGAGCTGAGGGATCTCGCCATCACGTTCCTTGGGCAGGACATGATAAAAGAACCCATCTATATCGCGGCGACCGCACACTACTCTATGGGCGGCATACCGTGCGACATAGACGGCCATGTCAAAAAGAGCCCCGAAGAGATCGTAAAAGGGTTCTACGCGGCCGGTGAGTGCGCATGCGTGAGCGTTCACGGAGCCAACAGGCTGGGTGCCAACTCGCTGCTTGAAGCGCTCTTTTTCGGACGCCATGTAGGAACCCATATAGTGGAAGATCTGGAAAACGGCAAACTCGAGTGCCATGAGGCCAAAGAGGAGGACGCCGACAGAATGCTGGCGGAGATCGAGTTCTGCATGGAGAACAACGGAACAGAGTCTGTACCGAAACTGAGAGCCGAGCTTCAGGAGAGCATGATGGCCAACGCCGGAGTCTTCAGAACCGAAGAGACTCTTTTGAAGCAGAGGGCCATTCTCGCGGAGCTGAAAGAGCGATATAAAAATATACGCATCGACGACAAGAGCAAGATATTCAATACCGATCTGCAGGAGGCCATCGAGTTCGGCCATATGCTCGACTATTCCACTTTTATCGTCGAAGGCGCTATAGCGCGCAAAGAGAGCCGCGGTGCGCACTACAGGGACGACTATCCGAAAAGAGACGACGAGAACTTCCTCAAACACACTTTCGCGACGATGAACGAAGACGGATCGATAGATATAGAGTATGCAGATGTGGTACTCGGAAAATTCGAGCCGCAAGAGAGAAAATATTAAGGATGGGCGATGAGCAGTGAACGAATTACAAAAAAATTGACTTTTAAGACTTTCCGTTTCAACGCGGAGACCGACTTTCTGCCCTACTTTAAGACTTACGAGATGGAAGTGGGCAAAGATGAACTTGTACTTGACATTCTAAACCGCATCAAGTGGGAGTTCGACGGTAGTTTCAGCTACCGCAGGAGCTGCCGACACGGAATCTGCGGAAGCTGTTCTATCAAGGTGAACGGCAAGCCGGTGCTCTCATGCAAGCAGAATGTCTGGGAGCTTGTAGAGATTTTTGAAACCGACACGCTTCTTCTGGAGCCGCAGAGCAAAAAACGTGTCGTAAAAGATATGATAATCGACAAAAAGGATTTCTGGGACAAGCATGCAAAGCTCAAGCCCTACCTCGTTGCAGAGATAGACGAACACCCTAAAGAGGAGATCAAGGTCTCTCCGCACGAGGCTGAACAGCTGCTCGAGGCCGACTACTGCATCCAGTGCGGAAACTGCTACTACGCATGCCCCGTTGTGGAAGTAAACGAGAAGTACTTCGGACCCGCCCAGTTCGCAAAGGCATACCGCTTCAATGCGGATGTACGCGACAACGCGAAACGTGAGCGACTGGAGAAGGTGCGTGAGATGGGCCCGGGAGTATGGGATTGCGTAAAGTGTTTCGAGTGTGCGGAGGCTTGCCCGAAAGATGTCGATCCTATAGGCAAGATCACAAAGCTGCATAATCAGATTTTTGAAGAGGGTCTCGCGCAGAACAATGTAGCCACGCGCCATGCGGTGGGTTTCAAACACTCCATCGTCAAGCACGGACTTCTGGACGAGGGAGAGCTTGTAAGGTACTCAGAAGGAACGCTCGGCGTAATGAAACATCTGCCCGAAGCTATCGCAATGTTTAAAAAAGGCAAAATAGTAATGCCTTGGAATATGCCTAAATCAAAAAATCTCGACGAAATCAAGACTCTGGTCAAGAGCTCGTCGAAAGTCAAATTTTAAAGGGGACGAATATGGCTAAACTTAAATATGCACTCTATACAGGATGTACTGCGAGAGAATCGACCCCTGAACTACTGATGTCGACTTTGGCCGTAGCCAAAAAACTCGATATAGAACTTGTGCTCCTGGACGAAGCGAGCTGCTGCGGCGCAAGCCACCTGCAGGATTTCGACGATTTCCTTTCACTCGTTCTGAATGCCAGGAACATCTGCTATGCCGAGAAGCAGGAACTGGATATGGTCACGATATGCAATACATGCCAACTCAACACGGTGATGACAAAAGAGCGTCTCGACAGCGATGAAGATCTGAAGTCGCAGGTTAACGAGAAGCTGGCGGAGGTCGGGCTGGAGTATAAGGGGACGAGCTCGGTGCGTCACTTCCTTTACGCGATCATAGACGATTACGGCTTGGACAAGCTGGCCGATAAGGTGGTGAAACCGCTCGACGACTTCAATGTCGCCGCATTCTACGGCTGCCACAACATACGCCCCAGTCACCTCCACAGAAAGCACAATGCGGTTGAGAGAGATGTTGGTGAAGGCGGCGGAGAAGAGGGTTTCGAAAGTGTAGAGCTGATGAGCAAATACAACAGCGGTGAGAACCCCTACAATCCGACCTCGCTGGATAGAATAATAGACGCTCTGAGAGGAAAAAGCGTAGATTACGAGAGTAAAAACAAGTGCTGCGGATTCCATGCCGATCTGCAGGCTCCCCATACGGCACACAAGCTCACCGGAACCGCACTTCTGGATGCCATAGATAACGATGCCGACATGATGGTAACGCCGTGCCCTCTATGCCATCTGAATATGGATGTAAAGCAGGACTCCGTAGCGAAAGAGATGGGACGGGATATTAAACTTCCTATTCTGCATCTACCGCAGCTTATCGGACTTGCTCTCGGAATAGATCCGAAGGAGCTGGGACTACAGCACAACGTTTCCGAACCGACTTTTGTATAAAGTTTGCGCCTTTCGGCGCAAGCTTCAAAAATCTTTAAACCGCAGAGAAAATAAGACAGATTTTATCTTCTTTAATACCCTTATGATACAATTTGGGTATCAAAAAACTCAAAGGAGCTGAAAATGCCAAAGATCAACCGATATGTAGACATAGACACCGTGGAGAGAGAAGCTAAAAAAGATTACATCGACAGACACTCTCCGTTCATATACTGTGAGAGCAGTGCAAAAAAGGGGGAGAAGTTCCCGGTAAGAGTCGTAATGGGTAAAGAGTATACTCACCCTGACGATCCCGACCACTTCATCGAGAGCATCCGCCTCTTCAACGGCGAAACACTCCTCGGCGAAGTCACTTTCAACGCCGGAATGCTCGGCGGCGAAGGCCACAAAGGACACGCGGAGGTCACTTTCAACATCGTTCCCACAGGAAACAAGCTCAATCTTGTAGCGCAGGCGTACTGCACAAAGCACGGATTGTGGGAGAACGAGCCGGTTACCGTCGAAGTTACCGAGTAAACCCGTATGACCGTCATAGGGGCGTCTTTTGGCGCCCTAACCTCTTTTTAACCCCTTTTAATCTACACTATCTTTCATGAACAGACTCTATAACGCCCTACAGCTAAAAAGACTTTACCAACTCAAACAGCTCGGTTACAGGTATGTACCGATTGTAGAGATGCGCAGCGGCGGCTCTGCGGATCTGCCGGACGATCTCGAAGCGCTAAGGCGGATAGTTTCGGAGTGCAGACTCTG
>JALSXE010000278.1:10348-11878 GCA_027072755.1 Campylobacterales bacterium
GAACAAAGACGGTATTCGGAGAGGGGGACCCAAATGCCGCTTTGATGTTCGTTGGAGAAGGGCCGGGCGCACAGGAGGATACTACCGGAAGGCCGTTTGTCGGCAGGGCCGGCGAGCTTTTGACAAAGATGATAGAAAACGCGATAGAGATTCCAAGAAGCAGTACGTATATAGCGAATATCGTAAAGTGCAGGCCTCCGAACAACAGGGTTCCTACTCCGGAAGAGGCCTATACATGTCTTCCCTTTCTAATGAAACAGATAGAACTTGTAGCGCCGAGAGTCGTCGTGGCGCTCGGTGCGACCGCATACCACTACCTGACCGGCGACAAGAGCGGTATTACGAAGGTAAGAGGAGAGGTCATAGATACGGGAAAATATCTGCTGATACCTACATATCACCCAAGCTACCTGCTTAGAAACCCGTCCGCAAAAAAAGAGGCTTATCAGGATCTTTTGAAAATCAAGAGGCTTTTATGCGAAAACTGTTAATAGTTTCAACGCTTTTTACACTTCTTTCGGCGCAAATCCAGCTGTTGTCTCCCATTCCGCTACCATCCAACGTCATAATAGACCTCGATACACATGAGTATAGCGACGAAGAGCTTGCAGAGCTGCTGCAAAAAGGAGAGATCTTTACATTTCTTGCGAAAGCGAACAAAACCCAAAACCCCGAACTTGCCGCCGTGAAACAGAGCTATATGACACTCTTTAACATAACTCACAAAATCTACTCTTCGGCGGCATTCAGAGTGGCGTTTGTCGTTCCTTACAGGAAGATAGGAAAATATGCATACTCCACTTCCAACTCGGTGCTCGCCTATCTTTTGAACCGAAAAATCCCTTTTGAGATGGAGCTTTTCCCCATAAAGAACGAAGATAACGCCACACTCGATGAAGCGCTTCAGAACATCTCCGGCGGTGCATTCGATCTTATAGTCGCACCGGTTACGTACAGAGGGGCGGAGTATCTCTGTATGCAAAACCTCGAGACCGAGCTCTTCATACCTACACTGCACAAAAATAGAGTTGACTGCATGAACAGCCTCGTCAGCTTCGGCGGCATAGAC
This sequence comes from Campylobacterales bacterium, assembly GCA_027072755.1. Taxonomy (GTDB): domain Bacteria; phylum Campylobacterota; class Campylobacteria; order Campylobacterales; family Hydrogenimonadaceae; genus Hydrogenimonas. Next base: position 11,418 of record JALSXE010000278.1, read on the forward strand.
TACAATGCGCAGATAGAGACTCTCTCCTACCTCGTCGAATCCAACGCCACCGTCATTACGGTATCGGACAGCTCATCCATTTCGAAGATGCTCTCGCAAGCCGTAGCGCAGAATCTGGATGTAAAAGATCATCTCACGCTCGATAGAAGCGGATACTACAAAGATATGATACTCAGACATGAAGATCTGAACGAGTCGACGATCTTTATGAACACTCCGGTGGTAAAGAGCAGCCTCTTTCTCTCGCAGCTGACACTGGCAGATTTCAAACCGCTGCAGGTCTTGAGCACACAGATCAACTACTCGCCGCTGCTGCTTACGCTGACGCAGTACCACGATAGGGAGAATATGGTGGTAGCCAGCTCCATAGGGGAGCCCGACCCTGTTTTGAGTGAAAATATCGCCCTGATCGGCCAGGATATCCGTTTCAACTGGCTAAACTACGCGACGGTTACGGGAGT
>JALSXE010000279.1:0-3071 GCA_027072755.1 Campylobacterales bacterium
TTTACGAGAGTCCCCAAAGCCATCTGCAGAACGTCTCTCGCCTCTTTCGTCTTCCCTTCGTTGAGGTACCTCGCAGAGAGCCTCAGCGCCTGCGGGTAGGATATGAGGGGCAGGCTGACCGTCACTATATCTATCTCGCTCTGCAGAGTATCGAGCAGCCTTCTGGCCTCCTGCACCTTTTTGGTCGCAAGAAGTTTCTTGACCGTAGAGAGGGTCTCTTTTATGCTCTTCAGATCGCCCATATATTCGGATGCTGTAATTACCGAGTCTATGGGCAGAAGCGCGGGCGCACTCTTGTCGGCAAGTACCACCTCGAGCTTGCCTATCGCCTTTTCGAGCTCGCTTTTGGCCTTTTCGATATCGTTCTTATCGAGCGCGTCGAGCACCCTTTGGGTAAGCAGAACCGCGCTTACCGCTTCATCTATAACTTTCAACTTACCGCTTTCGGCTTTTGCCTTGGCACTCTTTACGGCTTTCGACGTAACAGCGGCCGAAGTTTCGGCCATCAATCCGGCAGAGCCGAGCAGTGCCGCGGCTACGGCGGAAACAACCAGTTTTCTCATCTTCGATCTCCTTCTATACTTTTTTGTTTCGGCTTCGATCAAACGAAGCACCTAAGTTTTGTCGGATAATGAAATTTTAGCCCTTTAGACTCAAACCGTTCTGCTACCTGGGTATCAAAACGGTTAAAAAATCGGAGATTTCAAAGAGGTCGCGGTGTTTGGGTCTGTCGGAAAAAGCGGTATCGGCCGGGAGAGCCTCTCAGTACTCCCGTTCGACCTTTTCAAGAAGCTTCTTTACATTGTTGACGGCAAGCTTTTTGCGCTCTATGTTCAAGATTCCCTCTTTTTTGAGCTGCTGCAGATGGCGGTTCACCACATGCCTTACCGTTCCTATCATAGAGGCTATCTCTTCATGCGGCAGGTTGTGCAGCAGCCCCAGGTGTTTTACAGGTTTTGATATATCGAGGTTTTTCAAAATGAGCTTCATCAGCCTCGTGGAGGTGTCATAAAGCGAAAGATCGCTCGCAAGCTCCTCGACCTGCCGCATCTGACGGGCCAGGTATGGCAAAAAGGCGCGGTTGAAAGCGGGATTGGCCTCGAGCCACTCCCTCACCTTCTCGATAGGAAGCTCCAGCACCTTCGCATCGTCGATCGCTTCGGTCATCACCTCGTGCCTCCTACCGTCAAGAACCGTCAGAACGTCGAACATATCTTTCGGACCGAGAAGATAGAGCGTCTGCTCACGGTTGTTCTGGGGGTTGTACCTGTAAACCTTTATGCGCCCTTCGAGGATTATGTAGAAGTTTCTCATAGTGTCGTCGGGGTCCATCGCGGGAGAGCCCTTCGGGTACTCCCTGATCCGGCCGACCCTGTTTATCTCCTCTATCAGCTGTTCGCCGATGCCTTCAAACGGTTCGATCTTCGTAAGGTGCAGCATCAGAAATCCAGACCGAAACTGCCGAAGCTTCCCATATTGGGATCCATATGGCCCATCTGCGTGCTTTTGGTCCGCAGCATAAGTATGTCCGATTTGGGGTCTATCCCCTGCGGGCATACGGCCGTACACTCTCCGCATAGCGTACAGTCCCATACGCCGTTTCGCTGGATCGTATCGATCTTGCCCTTTATATCGCCCTCTCTCGGGTCTGCTACGTAGCGCCAGTCTCTTGTGAGGGCGAACGGTCCAAGAAAGGCCGGGTTTGTTTCCGGCACAGGGCAGGCGCTGTAGCACGAGCCGCAGAGTATGCAGTCGCTTTGGCGCTCGGTACGCTTCTCGTCTTCCGGCGTCACCACCGCATCCTCTTTCGGCTCTCCTAGCCACGCCTTAGCCGATTTCAGGGTCTTGAAGGATTCGCTCTCGTCTACCGCAAGATCTTTTATGACCTTCGCGAACCTTCTGGGCTCCACCAGATCTCCATTTTTCGGCTTGTAGGCGCAAGCCAGCACCTCTTTGCCGTTTACGCGCACGGCGCAGCTGCCGCATACGCTGCTTCTGCAGCCTGAGCGGAAGGTCAGGGTGGGGTCTTTTTCGCATTTTACAAAGGTGAGCGCTTCAAGAAGTGTCGAACCCTCTTTCACCTCCCACTCCTGCACCAGTTCCTGCGGCTCTCTTCGGGCGTGAAAGCGCCTTATCTTTATCCGAATCATTCCTCTCTCTCCCCGCTCTCTTCGCCACTCTTTTTGAAATCTTCGAGCTCTTTTTTCACAGCCTCTATGATCCGCTCGGTCTCTTCGAGCTTCCTCTCCGCCTCTTCCAGTTCTCTTTCGAGCCTCTTCGCATCAAGCTCTTCGCTCATTTCATCCCCTCGAATTCGTTACAGAGCACTCCCTGCTCTTTCCATGAAAGCGAATGTACGCCGCCGAACTTCTCGTCGTCTTCAGCCGGAAAATCCTCCCTCTGGTGGGCCCCTCTCGATTCGTTGCGCCCTATGGCGCTCACCAGAACTATTTCGGCAAGCTCCACCATGTTGCCGAACTCTATGAACTCGAGCAGATTGGTGTTGAACTCTCTGCTCTTGTCGGCGATGCCCATGAAGGGAAGCTCCTTCTGCATCTGCCTTATCGCGGCCAGCACGCCTTTTAGGCCCATCTCGCCTCTGACTATGCCGACGTTTCTGTAAAAGATTTTGCCCATGAAGTCGCGCTTCTCATAGAAGTCTATCTGGTTTGTAAATTGCGGTATGGCCGCCACGAAGTCCCTATCTTTTTCAAACTGGGCGCTCGAGGCGGGAGTTACGCTTCCGTGTTCGCGTGCGAACTGCGCCGCGCCCTCTCCCGCTTCACGCCCGAACACGACGGTTTCAAGAAGTGAGTTGCCGCCCAGCCTGTTGGCCCCGTGCACGTGTGCGTTTGCGCACTCCCCGGCCGCGAAGAGCCCTTTTATCTTCGTCATATGGTTCGAGTCTACCTCGATTCCGCCCATCGTATAGTGGGCGACCGGTTTTATCGGAATGAGGTCGATTACCGGATCGACCCCCTCGTAGAGCTTGGCGAGCTTCCGCTCCTGCGGCAGATTCTCCTCTATAAATGCTTCTCCGAGGTGCCTTATGTCCAGATAGACATCCTCGC
>JALSXE010000280.1:0-3069 GCA_027072755.1 Campylobacterales bacterium
GCCTGCGGTTTGCCGCGGCTGAAGAACCTGCCGGCTATATCTTTGGCGCTTACCAACCCCTCGTGGGTCATCTCGAATATCCCCACTTCGCTGGTGCTTCCGAAGCGGTTTTTAAAGGCTCTTAGCATCCGTATCTCTCTGCTTGCGTCTCCTTCGAAGTACAAAACCGTATCTACCATGTGTTCGAGCACCCTCGGGCCGGCGATGGAGCCCTCTTTGGTGATGTGGCCTATGATAAAGACCGGTATCTGCTTCTCTTTCGCCATCCTCATCAGGTCGAAGGTTATGGTGCGTACCTGCGTGACGCTGCCGGGGGCCGAGGGTATGGAGTCGGAGTAGAGGGTCTGGATGGAGTCTATGATGATGAGGTCGTAGCTGTTTTGAGAAACCTCCGCAATCACCGCTTCGAGGCGTATCTCGGGCAGCAGGTAGAGCGACTCGTGGTTGGCTCCGAGGCGGTTTGCTCGCATCTTTATCTGTGCTCCCGACTCTTCGCCGCTTACATAGAGCACCTTGCCGTTTCGTTTGGCCAGATTTCCGCCTATTTTAAGTAGCAGTGTAGATTTGCCGATTCCGGGGCTTCCGCCGATAAGCACGAGCGAGCCGGGCACTATGCCGCCTCCAAGAACGAGGTCGAGTTCGCTGTCACCGCTCGTGAAGCGGATAACCTCCTCCTCTTCGATCTGAGTGATAGGCTTCGCTTTTGGTGCGGAGCCTGTAGTCTGCGAAACCTCGGCCAATACTTTGCGCTGCTCTTCGGAGAGCTCGATGAAGCTCTCCCACGCGCCGCAGTTTGGGCATTTGCCCATCCACTTGGCACTCTGCATTCCACACGCCTGGCACTCGAACAGCGGGCTCTTCTTTTTAGCCATCTGCGGCAAGCTCCTCTGCTCTGAAGCTTTTTAGAACATTTCCGCCGTTATCTGCGACCTCTATGGAGTCGGTTGCGGGATTTGGCCGAAGCCTGAATGTTTCGCCGCTCGATCCGCTCTTTACGAAGTGTTTGGAGAGCATGTCGTAGCCTTCTGCGTCAAGCAGTTTTTCGAGCTTTTTTATCTGATCTTCCGTCAGGTTCCGCACATCTACATTATGCAGTTTCCCCGAAGAGGGAACCTCGGCGCTCTCTTCTATGAAGATGGCATCGAGAATCGTATTTACAAACTCTTTGGGGTCGAAAGGTATCAGATCTTCGGCCTTCTCCCCGACACCTACGTAGTAGATGGGCAGTTTGAGCTCTTCGGCGATGCTAAAGAGCGCTCCCCCCTTGGCGGTGCCGTCGAGCTTGGTGATGATGATGCCGTCAATCTCTATCATCTCGTTGAAGGCTTTCGCCTGGTTTATAGCGCTGTTGCCCTGTGTGCCGTCGAGTATGAGTATCTTTCTGTGCGGTGCGCCATCCATAGCCTTGGAGCAGACGCGGACGATCTTTTTGAGCTCTTCGGCGAGGTTGGTCTGAGTGTGGAGCCGCCCGGCGGTGTCTATGATGACACGGTCTATTCCCTTCGCTTTGGCCGAGCTTATGGCGTCGTAGGCGACGGCGGATGGGTCGTGCCCCTGTTTAGTGTATACAATGGGAACATCGAGCTTGTCGGCCCATCTTTTAAGCTGCTCTATGGCGGCCGCCCTGAAGGTGTCGGCCGCACCGAGCAGTACGGTTTTGCCTTCGCTCTTGTACTTTTGGGCGAGCTTGGCGATCGTCGTGGTCTTTCCGGCGCCGTTTACCCCCACTATCAGCTCGACAAACGGTTTCTTATCGTCCGGTTCTATCTTTTCGGTGCGGTAGATAAAGAGCGATATGAGCGTGTTGTAGAGCTGTGTCCTGTTTATCTTTTCGGGTAGCGAATCGATGATCTTCTCTACAAGATCGTAGCTTACGTCGGCTTCGAGAAGAAGATCTTCGAGCTCTTCGGACGAGATCTTTTCGCGCTTTTGCGGTTCGGCCGACTGTATCGCATCTATGGTCTTTTTAAGACCCTTTTTCAAAAAACCGAACATTACTTGCCTGCCTCCTTGAGTGCATCTTTTATGTCGCTCTCGAGCATCTCTTCGGGTACCATGCCTATGTAGTGGCGGAAATATTTTCCCTTCACGAAAAGCACCATCATCGGTATCGGGAAGTTTCGGGGCTGGTGCAGCATATCGGCCGTTTCGGACGCCAGCTTCATATTTGCGGGCGAGTTGGAAACGAAATAGTCTATTTCGTGCTCCTCTTTGAACCTCTTTACAACCCTGTTCGGAATGTTCTCTTCGACCAAAACGGCGACCACACTCATTTTGCCGGCATATTTCTTCTGCAGACTCACGAGGTGCGGAATCTCCGCTTTGCAGGGCGGGCACCATGTGGCAAAGAAGTTCAGCAGTACGACCGGCTCACCGACACTAAAAGAGATCCCTTCGTCGTTGAGTGTCGCTTTTATCGTTTCGTTCAGATCTCTCAAGATAAAAGCCGCCGGTTTCTCTTCCGTTTTTTCGCTCTTTACGCTCTCATCTTTCTTTTCGCCGCAGCCCGTTAAAAGCAGCGCCGTTACGGCTACGGCGCATATGGAGATCAACTTTAGATTCATAGGCTTGTACCCTTTTAATAATTTGTTAAAATAGAGCCCATTATATTCAAAAAGGCCTTAAACTTGGAAAAGCGGATATTCAGGAGCATCTGTTTGAAGCGGCTTGAAAAGGCTGCCAAAAGCGGCAAAAAGCGGCGCAGTCGCATCGTGGCGAGGCTGGTCGAGCGTATTATTGAAAGATATAATCCGAGCTCCGTTCTGCTCTATATGCCGATGGCGCACGAGCCGGATATCAGGGAGCTCTTCAGAAGGCTGTCGCGCAGGCGTAAAATATACGTTCCGTTTATGGAAGGAGAAAGTTTCAAGGTGGTACAATATAGACTGCCTCTGCGAAAAAAACGCTTTGGCATAATTGAGCCGAATAATTCACATTTTTATCTGCCGAAAATAGAGATGGCGGTCGTTCCGGTCGTGGGGGTTGACGGAAAGATGCGCCGAATAGGATTTGGAAAAGGTATGTACGACAGGTTTTTTGCATCGTTGAAGAAGAGGCCGACAACACTGT
>JALSXE010000281.1:0-3067 GCA_027072755.1 Campylobacterales bacterium
GGGGATAAACTCATCGAAGGCAACGACTTCACCGGAGGAATCGACGGCTACACGGATCATTTTGTCTTTTGGCTTCATTGGCCCGTAAATCGTATCGGCGAATATCTCTTTGGAAATGTCGGCATTCGGCATGAGCCATCGCAACTCTTCGTCAAAAAGGGATTTGGATATCGAGTCGAATTTCTCGATCAAGTCGAAGTAGCGTTCTATATCGACCACATTTTCTGTTTTGAGCTTACTCAAAAGCCCGTCTTTCTCTTCGGCAATAGCATAGTCTACAAAGTCCCGAATCGTAGCTTTTTCACGGAATTTGAGCTTTTTGGCGACGATCTCCAGCGGTGTTTGCACCGTAATGTCAGTGTGATTAAACACATCGCGTTGCACAAAAGGCTTGCTTGTAAGCGCCAGAGAATAGACAAAATCGAGTTTCAAGCCGTGTGCTTCATCGTCAAGCACAAACGTCACGCCGTTAGGAGAGGAGAGGATGGCTTTACGATCGATGCCGAGGTTGCCGGCGATCTCCTCTTGGTGGTCAAGGATATGTTGAATCTCCCCGAATGATCCGATGAAAATATCGATGTCATAAGAGAGCCTATGTCGGTAATAGAGCATCGAAAGCGTCGTACCGCCGCCCAGTGACCAGGTGGTAATACCGTAGTCTTCTAAAATTGCCAAAGCAATTTCAAAAAGTTCGGCTTGATCGTAAAAGTCAAAAGAAGAGTGCATTATCGAAGCGGACGCAGATCGACCCCGAAGCGGTGCATTCGGTTGTAAATATTTTCTATATCGCTCTCATTCAAACCGTTTTCAGCGACGAATGACCACAACACTTCCGCCGGTACTTCATTGAAGATACGCAGATAGATATGGGCATAGTGTTCGTCAAAGCGGCTCAAAATCTCTCTGAGCCGCTCTTCGTCCAGGTGGCGGCTTCGGTCATAGGACCAGTTGACCAGAGTAACCAATGGATGACGGTGCATGCGTTGCCGTGGCACCGGTTCGGTAGAATTGCGTCGTCGGTAGTGCAGCATGACCGCCTCCTTTCATCGGTATAATTTTTTACTATTATAACACATTCATAGATGCATCTTTTTTTTTCGCGCAGCTTTGACCCCTTCAAAAAGGGGTGTCACCACGCGTGTGACAATGATGGTGACATCGCTAAATAATCGTTGAGTAGTTAAAACGCTTGAAAGTTCGATTTTATGGGAGTATGAATTGGTTGCGGGAGGAGGATTTGAACCTCCGACCTTCGGGTTATGAGCCCGACGAGCTACCAGACTGCTCTATCCCGCGACATGGAGTGTGGATGGTGTGGAGGGACTCGAACCCCCGAATGGCAGGACCAAAACCTGCTGCCTTACCACTTGGCGACACCCCAAAATATGGAGAGGCTGTTGCCTGTTTGCGGTCAGAATTATAATGCATTTGGCTCCCAATGTCAAGGGTTTTTGGATATAATTTTTCAAAGATAAAAATTTAACGGAGTTATAGATGCCTATACAGAGGGTTCAGCAGGCTATAGAAGATATAAAACATGGCAAAATGGTCGTCATGATAGACGATGAAGATAGGGAGAACGAGGGAGATCTGGTCTATGCGGCCACTTTTTCGACACCGGAAATGGTGAACTTTATGGCAACAGAGGCGAAGGGGCTGATCTGTGTCGCCATTTCGAAAGCGATTGCACAGCGCCTGAAGCTCGAGCCGATGGTTCAAAACAACGACTCCCAACACGAGACCGCTTTTACCGTCTCTGTAGATGCCAAAGAGGCTACCACCGGAATATCCGCTTTTGAAAGAGATATGACCATCAAGCTTCTTGCAAGCCCTGTCAGCTCACCGGACGACTTCGTAAGGCCGGGCCACATATTTCCGCTTATCGCAAAAGAGGGCGGGGTGTTGGTCCGCACGGGCCACACAGAAGGTTCGGTGGACATTTGCAGACTATCCGGAGTTGCACCGAGCGCCGTCATATGCGAAATAATGCGCGAAGACGGCCAGATGGCGCGCCGCGACGACCTGGAGCTTTTTGCCAAAAAACACGACCTCAATATAGTCTACATTTCTGACATAGTGGAATACCGTCTGCGCAACGAAAGGCTGGTTCGCGTAAAAGAGGAAGAGGAGGTAGAATTTTTCGGCACGAAAGTGTTGAAAAAACGTTTCGTAGACCATCAGGGCAAAGAGCACTACGCCGTAATATTCTACAAGCTGCACGAGACCGAAAACGTGAAGTTTCACAATATAGGGCCGGATGTAGATCTGCTGCTGAACCAGCACCGCTACAATCAGCTCATAGAGTCGATAGAGTATCTGAAAAAAAACGGAGGGGTCATAATCTTCCTCGATAGCCGCGATTCGGCCGGAGATACGATGAAAGAGTACGGAATCGGTGCACAGATACTTGCAGAGCTGGGAATCCGCAATATAAAACTTCTCGTTTCGAGCAGAGGAAAAGAGTTCGTAGGACTGGGCGGCTTTGGCCTCGATATAGTGGAAGAGATCGAGATAAGATAGTATGAAGATCAGAGTATATTATGAAGATACAGACGCCGCGGGCATAGTCTACTACGCAAACTACCTGAAGTTTTGCGAGAGGGCTAGGAGCGAGGCTTTTTTCAAAAGGGGGCTCACTCCCCAAAGCGGGGAGGGGTACTTCGTTGTGAAGCGTCTGGAAGCCGACTATATGAAGCCGGCGGAGCTCGGCGACCTTTTGGAGGTTAAAACGGAGCTTCTGGAGCGCAAAGGGGCTTCCATAACGCTTTTGCAGAGTGTTTTAAAAGAGGACGAGACGCTTTTTTGCATGAAGGTAAAGCTGGCTTTTTTGAAAGAGGGAAGGGTGGCGAAGATTCCTCATAGCCTCTACTCCATCATATCGGACTGGTAGTCGTCCATCGGCGGTTCATCATCCGGATATACGTATGTATCGTTCAGATCTTCGGGCGGCGTCGGAATCTCTTTGGGGATGAATCGGTAGAGTCCCGCTTCGTAAAGAAACACATCATAATCTATGGAGCCGTCCAAAAAGCGCTCTTTTGTGAGCCTCTGTTCGCCTGTTTTTGTA
>JALSXE010000282.1:0-3039 GCA_027072755.1 Campylobacterales bacterium
GTATCTAGGCCGGTTATGCGCTTTGTAGCTGTCGTCGTGCTCCTCGTCCACGACTATCAGAGCGATATCCCGCATCGGCAGAAAGAGAGCCGACCTTGGTCCTGCAACAATCCTTACCTCACCGTTGCGAATACGCCGCAGTGTCTCTTCGCGCCGCTTCTTCGTCAACTTGGAGTGCCAGATCGCGACTACATCGCCGAAGTGGACCCTGAGCCTCTTCTCCATCTGGGGGGTAAGGCTGATCTCCGGCATCAGAAAAATAGAGCTCTTGCCCCTCCCGAGAGCCTCTTCGAAGAGTTTCATGTATATCTCCGTCTTTCCGCTGCCCGTAGGCGCGAAGAGGAGCGCCGAATCCTCTCTCTTCAGACTCTCCAACGCGCCGTTTTGAGCCTTCGTCAGAGATATATCCATACCCTCTTTTACGATTTTTTCTTCCCTTTGCGAAGAGGAGGCAACGAACGGCTCGAACAGCGCAAGAGCCTCACCTGTTGCACAGGAGTAGTACTCTTTTATGAAGATTGCGGTCTCGAATTGATAGTCGGAGAATCTGTAGGGCAAAACTTCGGTTATCTCAAGGGTATCGAAAGCCGGTTTTTCGATCTCTTTGACGATCGCGGCTTTTGCGCTTTTTCCGCGCACCTCTACGGTCACGAGAGTGCCGGGTTCAATTGAACTTTCGTAGCGGTAGGTAAACAGTGGGGCACGCCTGCCTATCAGGCAGACATCATAGTAGTGCATGCTTTTTCAAATTAGTGGGTAAGTTCCCTGCAATATTTGTCTGTATGGTCACAGTCGAACTTTCCCGTCGCAGAGTTGTAGGTGAAAGTTACACTATGGCCCATAAATTTGTAACTGTATTGGGCGGCACCTGTTTTCATCCAGTTTCCCTCGGCATCTTTGGAGTAGACGGGATAGTCGAGAATTTTCGAAAAGAGCTCCGCATTTTCGGTGTTCTCAGATGCCGTATCGAGCTGAGCGGGAAGAAGAGTGCTGTTTCCTTCGAGCAGGTTCTTCTGTTTCAGGGTAGATATGGCACCCCTTATCGTAGCGACGTCGGACCTGCCCTTCGATATTATCGCATCGTCTCTTGTAACCCACAGCTTCGGCACCGCAACCGACGCAAGAATGCCTATGACGACTATGACAAACACCAGCTCCAGAAGCGTGAACCCTTCTCTCAATCGATTCTCTCTCATGATTCTCTTTTCAAACATTTGCGGCATTAAAGCCCATATGCGGCCACCCGTTTTTAGGTAACCGCATATGGGCTGGACTCTCCCCGGAGGGAGAGTGGAAAATCAGCGAGCTATTCTCTGTCCGCCGAAAGAGTGTTTCTTGATCAGATCAGCCGCAAGCTGCTGTGCACCGCTACATATAGAGTTGGTGGTTGCAGTCCCGTTTGTGTCGATCGTCATGTTACCGTCAGCTGTTGTGATAATTTTGAAACAATCGCTGTTTGCAGATCCACCCGGTTCGGCAACAATATATACTGTGCTGGGAGCCACTTGTTGTGTTTTTGCAGAGGTAGTTCCTGTCTGATCTGTATAGAGCTCCACATTTGTAACATCCTGCCATTTTGTATTGGCGTTAGACCATCCTGTCTGCCCCTGAGAGGTATAGTATGCCGCCGCATCGCTTACCAGCGTACTTACATTTGCTGACAGTTTCGAGATTTTCGCATCATCTCTCGTAGCGGCCAGCTTCGGAATGGCGACCGCCGCCAGAATTCCCAGAATAACGATCACGAAGATCAACTCGATCATTGTAAAACCACGTCGCATAGCAACTCCTTTTGAAAGTAGTTTGTCCTTTGTCGCTACAAAGGCTCGAAGCAATTATCGGCAAATTTCCGTAAATGTTTACTTAATTTCAAAAAGAATCTATTCGGGAAATTTTTTCAGAAGCTCGTCAAGCCTCTGTTCCAGTTCCAAAAACTCTATCTGCTTAGTCAAAAAGGCCTGCAGAAGCATCTTCGTATCGTTGTCGTTCGCAGGGTCGAAGAGATTTGTAAGCTCCTTTTCGACCTCATCGGCGAAAGGCTCTTCGAGTGTGATCGTATACCGTTTTCCGCCGATTACGAGAGAGATCTTTTTCATTGTTCGCTCTACTCTCCCAGCATCGCTTCAATCTTTCCGATAACCTCTTCTATCTCCAGATCCTTCATCGCCAGCTCTTCGGTTAGTTTGGTTATCTGTGCATCTTTCGCTTCGCTTTGGGCTTTGACCGCCACAAGCTCGTTTCGAAGACGGCTGTTCTCCTCTTCGAGGCGCTTGAGCCTGGCTACGACTTCGTCAATCTTTTTGGCGAGCTGTTCGATTACCGGAATCTTTTCCATCAGAAGTTCCTTCACTCTTTTAGTATATGGTTGTATAATTATAGACTAATTCAGATAAATTGTTACCGAAACTGTAACGGTAAAGGGGTATCTTGCTTTTCGAACTAAAAAGCGACTTCGAACCTGCCGGCGACCAGCCGCAGGCGATAAAACTTCTTACAAACTCGATAGAAGCGGGCCACCGCTACCAGACACTGCTCGGCGTCACCGGCAGCGGTAAAACCTTCACGATGGCCCAGATCATTCAACGGCTGCAGCTGCCGACACTCATAATGACCCACAACAAGACGCTGGCGGCGCAGCTTTACAGTGAATTCAAAGGCTTTTTTCCAAACAACCACGTAGAGTATTTCATAAGCTACTACGACTACTACCAGCCCGAAGCCTACATCCCGAGGCAGGATCTCTTCATAGAAAAGGACAGCTCTATCAACGAAGAGCTCGAACGCCTGAGACTCAGCGCTACGGCGAGCCTGCTTACGTACGACGATGTGATCGTGGTCGCCTCCGTCTCCGCAAACTACGGCCTCGGAAACCCGATAGAGTACAAAAAGATGGTCCAGAAACTCGAAATCGGCGACGAGATAGAGCAGCGAGCCCTCCTTCTGCGCCTCGTGGAGATGGGCTATAAAAGAAACGACAACTTCTTCGACAGGGGCGACTTCCGCCTAAGCGGCGACGTTATAGATATCTACCCCGCATAC
>JALSXE010000283.1:0-3027 GCA_027072755.1 Campylobacterales bacterium
ATACTGAGTAAAGTCAGTATTATAACCAAATTTAGGATCTAATCTATGATTTTCAATATCGACGCGACCGACGGCGCGGCGAGGGCATGTACACTCAAAACCGCGCACTCGACGATAAAGACACCCGTCTTCATGCCTGTAGGCACCAGTGCGACTGTTAAAGCTCTGGATACTGCTGATATGACGGAACACCTAAAAACCGACATCATACTCGCAAACACATACCACCTCTACCTCAAACCCGGCGATACAACGGTGGCGGCCATGGGAAAACTGCACGGGTTTACCGGGTATGGCCGCTCCTTTCTTACGGACAGCGGAGGATTTCAGGCTTTCAGTCTGAGCGAGACGAGCAGAGCCGACGACAACGGCATACTCTTTAAAAGCCATATTGACGGCTCCAAACACTACTTCACCCCATCTAAGGTGCTCGACATACAGTACAACCTCGGCAGCGATATAATGATGATACTCGACGATCTGGTCGCCCTGCCGACAACCGCGGAGCGTCTGGCCGTCTCGGTCGAGAGAACCACACGCTGGGCAAAAGAGTCCATAACTTATCATCGCTTCAAACAGGAGATTGGAGTAGGTACCGAACAGAACATTTTCGCGATAATACAGGGAGGAACCGACAGGGAGTTCAGGAAAATCTCCGCAGAGACACTCTGCGAAATGGATTTCGACGGTTTTGCGATCGGGGGACTCAGTGTCGGAGAAGAGAACTCCCTGATGTACGATACCGTCGAGTTCACCACACCTTTTATGCCGCATGACAGACCCCGATACCTGATGGGGGTCGGTACACCCGAAGATCTTGTAGAGAACATTCAGCGAGGCGTAGACATGTTCGACTGTGTGATGCCTACAAGAAACGCGAGAAACGGTACCCTCTTCACATCTTTCGGAAAGGTGAATATAAAATCGGCCCGTTACAAACGAGATAACGAGCCGATCGATCCCGATTGCGACTGCTATACCTGCCGACGCTACACGAGAGCCTATCTGTGCCACCTATACAGAGCGAAAGAGCTCACATACTTCAGGCTCGCATCACTGCACAACCTGCACTACTATCTAAACCTGCTCCGAAAAGCGAGAGAGGCGATCGTCGCCGGAAGATTTGCCGAATTCAAAAGAGATTTCTATCTCAAAAGAGGTTAGATCGAATCCTGAAGTTTCTATTAACTTTAACTGTTTTAGAATAGTCTCTGTATGGGGTTTATACCGTTGTCACGGAAGGCGGAACTCATGAAAAGAGCGCAGATAGAAGATGCGGGAATCATTGCCGCTTTTGTAGTGCTTACAGATATGGCGGCGATGATCCAGTTTATCGTCATAGAGGTAGACTCGATCCGGCTATACTACTTTATACTGCCGAGCGCCGTCGGAGCTCTGTTCGGTATAATCCTGATCTATACACGCCGGTACTACAAAAGATCGAAAGAGGCCGAACATTTCGAAAGGGCCGCCAAAACCGACTATCTTACCGGAACACTCAACAGATACGCCTTTTACGCACTGATAGAGAGCGAGATAGAGAGATCGAAAAGGAAAGATAGAGCCTTCTCTCTTGCTATGATGGATATAGACGATTTCAAAAAGATCAACGACAAATACGGTCACCGGACCGGTGATGAAGTGCTTGTGAGCTTTTCTCAACTGGTGAAGTCCGAATTACGTGCTACCGACTACCTGAACCGATGGGGCGGAGAGGAGTTTATGGCTCTTCTTCCCGAAACTACTCTCGAAGAAGCACTCTTTATTACGGAGCGTATTCGCAAAAAAGTGTGTGAAAACAGTTTTGGACTCGACAAGCCCGTTACAGTCAGTATCGGAATAACACGATACGGATCGAACGATACGATAGAAAGTATGATTGAGCGTGTAGACAACGCACTCTATGATGCCAAAAGACTCGGTAAGAACAGGATAGAGAGATGCTGAAGAGATGAAGATAAGCAAACTCGAACTCTTGGTAGTGCTCATAGCCCTCTTTACGGGGCTTCACTTTTACAACCATTACAAGATGGAAGGTATGACAGAGGGCGAAGAGCACTTTTCTGAAATCTTTTACGACGGGCATAACCCACCGACAATAGTTGCTTTCGGCGACAGCCTAACCTACGGAACCGGTGCCCGATCCGCAGTAGAAGATATGAGCTACCCTGCACAGCTCTCGAAGATGCTGGGCCTGAACGTGATCAACGAAGGTGTTCCGGGCGAGACGGCCGAAAGAGGGTACGGCCGCCTCGTGAAGGTTCTGAAGAGATACAACCCCGACATCCTGATCCTCTGTGAGGGCGGAAACGACATGCTGCGTTCAAGAAAGCCGGCCCTTATAAAAAATGATCTCGAAAAGATGATAGAAGCCGCGATAGAGAGCGGTGCCAAAGTCATTCTGCTCGGAGTACCGGAGCCGCATCAACTCTTTTTGCGCGATGCCGACCTCTACAGTGAACTGGCCGACGAGAGAGGAGTGCTCTACCTGCCTGATACCTTTTCAGAAGTCCTCTCGGACGACTCCCTCACAAAAGACCCTATCCACCCGAACGCGAAGGGTTACGCTATAATCGCAAAAAAGATCTATGAAGCCATAAAGGAGACTCTATGAAGCTGGGAGTCAACATCGATCATATCGCAGTATTGAGAGAGGCGAGAAAAATAAACGACCCCGATCCTCTTGAGGCTCTCGGCATACTCAGAACGGCCGGTGCGGACCAAGTCACTATACACCTGCGGGAAGACAGAAGGCACATAAACGACGAAGATGCGGAGAGGATAGTCGGGATCAGTCGGCTGCCGGTCAATCTCGAATGCTCTACCGATAGCGGTATAATCGATATCGTATGCGCTCTAAAACCGCATAGAGCGACGCTGGTTCCGGAAAAAAGAGAAGAGGTTACGACAGAAGGCGGTCTTGATATTTTTAGATATGAAGAGAGAATCGCAGCAGCCATAGAGAAGCTGCATGCCCATGAAATCGAAGTTTCACTCTTTATCGATCCCGATCTGGAGAGTGTAACG
>JALSXE010000284.1:0-11665 GCA_027072755.1 Campylobacterales bacterium
GGGGTGTCTCGATACTCCAGCCGCCGAACTTTCCGAGCGAAAAAAGGTTTCCGCCGTAGGCGAGTGCGATCGCTACGGCCATGTTGAAAGCTACAACCGCCGCCGCGATACGGGCACGAAAACCGACTATAAGCGCAACCGGCGCCAGCACCTCACCTATGTAGACCCCGTAGCCGAGCCACTGCGGGAGCGAGTGTGCGGCGAGCATCGCTTTGATCGGATCTATGCCGTATAGAATCTTATGGATACCGTGGAAAAGAAGCAGACCCCCCACGCCCAGACGCAGAAGAAACTTTCCCCACTCCGCCGTCATTTTCCGCCTCCTTTCGGTCTATACTCCAGTACTACCGGTTCGCTGAAGTTTGGCACGTCGTCATATGTGAAAACGGCATAATACTTCTTTACGTCCAGCGCTCCGAAGTCGTCGTATGTCCAGCTGTCCTGTCCACCGTAGAGCTTGTCGCCGTCATACGGCGATATGGGGACCCTGAAGGGGTTCTTTATAACGAAAACACCTCTGAAGTCCCGATCGTCGGGATTTTTCCATTCAAGCCTTATCTTATCGTTTTCGATTCTGTAGCGCAGGTTTTCAACGGCGGCTACGGGGCGGCGGCGCTTGTGCAGATACTCCACAACCAGCCGCGGCGTATACTCGGGGTGAGAGCAGTGCCACTCGACGACGGAGTTTTTCACCAGTTTCTTCGCACTGCTCGGACGCAGTAAAAAGGCTATCCCTTTTCCGCTTCTGAGCATGTTTCCCAACTCCTGTATCGCGTATGTATCGAAAACGAAAACCTGCTCCTCGTTTTTTAGATCGCCGGCGCTAACATCGTAACCTATGTTCTCTATGATTCGCCGCTCCTTTATCGCCTCATAGTCCCTCTCCGCATCTGCATCTATCATCTCGAGATGGAACCGGATGTTCTCTTTGGCATAGACCTTCACGGGCTTGAGAACCACATATGCCCGTGTTATCTGCATAAAGTCCAGATCCGGTAGAGATCCGAGCTCGAAATCGAAAGTGGAGTAGATCTTTTTGCCCTCACCGTCGAACCCGGCCGCAATTTTACCCTCTTCTACGCCGCCTGCCATTACGGTAAAGCTCCGCTTCGGAAAGAGTTCGAGCTTTTTTGGTGCAAGCGTATAGGTTATCTCCAGGTGCGGCCTGAAAGCGAGGCCTCCGCCGAACTTCCCGTAGCCTATATCCCACTGCATCATCTGAGAGCTTCTGCCGACATTTAGGGTTTTCGGCCCCTCCATTCTGAAGATCACCTCTTTTTTCGCTATCTGCTCCTGCAAAACAGCGCACTCTATCTCGCTGAACTCCCAGCTTCTCCAGATACCCTGGGTCAGGTGGTTCGAGGGTGTCGGACGCCCGACGTACGTAAGAGGCTTCATACTCTCCACACTCTCGAAATCGGTTATCTCTTCTATACTGTTTTGGTCCATTATGGCGACACTCCACTCCCCGAACTTCTCTACGGTGACACCCACGCGGTTCATAGGGTAGATACGGAGGCGGGCGCGTTTTATAATGGCATTTTCAGGAACTGTTTTTAGCGGAACGGTTATTACGGCGTAGCTTACTCCCTTCGCTTCGCTTACGCCTACAAAGAGCGAGTTCAGACCGAAATGCGAAGCGTTATCTTTCGCTTTCTCGGCCACATACCCCGTTTTGGAGGGTATCGGAAAGTATGTACGGTGAAACTCGTCGTCGGCCACATGTGTGCGAATCGCCAGCACGGGCGCAAACGGCGACTTGCGGCCGCTGCTCTTGTTTACGGCGCGTATATGGTAGAAGTAGAGTGTATCGCTTCTAAGGTTGTTGTCGCAGAAGCGGTTCGCCTGCGTGATACCCATGAGGTTGAAGCGGCGGCAGTACGACTTTTCACGCCTGCTTCTATATATCTCGAAATATATCTCGTCTCCATCCTGCTCGTAAGGCTCCCACTCCAGTGTCACATTCTCCGTGCCCACATGGGTGGCCCTGAAGTTTTCCGGTCTCTTCATGCGCCGCTCTTTGGCGTAGTTGGGGGCCTCCATGATAGCGGCGATGAGAGCCGGGATATGCTCTCTGATATGCTCTATCATATCGTCGAGATAGTCGGAGATGTTTCGTGTTCCGACCTCCACCACACTCGCCATTATCCCTTTGGAGTAGTAGAACTCCCTGCCGCTGCCGCTAATGAGCTTCGCCGGCGGTTTGCCCTGGTGTATTCCGTATTCGCGGTCGCTTATCTTCCTGATCTCCTCGGCCATATTGGCGCACAACACGTTCATGTCGGTCGTATCTATCGTATCTTCGTGCCTGAAGTCGTGTGCGGGGAAAAAGACGTTGCCCTGCGAGTGGTAATCGAGCGCTACGGCAATGTTTGGATGCGACTCCACGAAATCCCTAAGTGCCCTCGTTTCGGGTTCACTGAAAGGTTCCGGGCCGCCGTATATGTTGGATGTCGGTTTGTTCGACTTTACAAAACCGACCGGAAAGTTTCTGTTTAGGTCGACACCGTAGCTGCCGTCGGCATTCTGTCTCCTGTTTTTGCGCCAGAACGAGAAGTGGTTGCGCGAATACTCGAACCCGTCCGGGTTCGCGCACGGAACCATATATATGGCGGCGCTTTCGAGTGCCGTCTGCACGTCATGGTCACACTCTATGTTTCTGTCGACATACTGGGCGAAGCCGATGGCCAGCTCCAGCCCTATCCACTCTCTTGCGTGTATCGTTCCGGTAAAAAAGAGTGCCGGTTTTTGCGCAGCCTTTTGAACAGATTTCGAAATGGTTACCGCGACAATGTCGCGCTTCTCCCATGTCTGCCCTATGACTTCGACGGCAAACAGATCTGGTCGTCTTTCGGCCAGCTCTTTAAATAGCGCGACCGCCTCATCGTACGAGTGGTAAAGCTGCTTCAATAATCTTCCTACTTTATGGCGATATGGTCGCGGATTTTAGCCAATTTCTTTTTACCCAGACCTTTTATTTTCAACATATCTTCGATCTTTTCGAAAGGCCCGTGCTTCTTTCTGAACTCCACGATCTTCTCGGCCAGTTTTTTGCCTATCGCTTTTATCCTGCTCAGGCTCTTTGCATCGGCTTTGTTGATATCGACCCTGCCGTGAAGCTTCTCTGCCCACACTTTCAGCGTCTGTTTCTCTATCCCCTCGAGTTCGAGCAGCTCATCTATGCTCTTTATGTCGCGGCTCCTTATGTAGCGGATAACCTCCACGGCTATCTCCTCCTCCATGCCGTGAAGTGTCATCAGTTCGGTAAGCGTCACTCCCTCCAGGGAGATTTCGCTATCTTCAAGCCCATCGTGCCGCGCTTGTGACTTTTTCGACTCCTCCAGTATCTCTTCGGGCAGATCCTCTTCCCTCTCTATATGTCTGTGCAGATGGCTGTCGTCGGGAATGTCTTCGGGAACGCTCTCTTCGGCGAGCTCCAAATCCCATCTGCCCTCTTTGTCGTTAACGTAGTAGGCGCCGTCACTCGAAGGGATATATCTGCTGAACTCGATATGGCGCATGGTTCTAAGAAGCGAAGAGTCGATCTTGCCGAGCTCCTCCCAGTTGTAGAGAGGTATATGCGGCTTCGGAAAGCGCCCCTCGGAGAAGTCCCACATAAGATACCGGCCTATCCAGTCCCTAAAGTACGGAAACGCCGCAAATGCCGTAGCGCACTCCAGTATGTAGTATTTACCGTCATATTCGGCGATGTCGCAGGCCCAGTACTCCGCTTTTGCCGCCTTCGAAGCCTCCACCGCCAGCTCGAGCGCTCCCATCGGTACCCCTTCGTAGGTCATGTAGCCGCCCTGGGAAGTGTTGGTCAGGTCCATATCTTCACCCGCCACACGCCAGAAGGCGCATGCGGGCTTGTGGCCTATGAGCATCACTCTTATGTCGGCTTTCAGCGGGATGCACTCCTGAATATACATGGGCATATACTTTTTTTCGTCGAAAAGCTTTTTCGCCTCCTCTTTGCTTTTGACCTTGTGCACATAGTAGCCTCCGTAGTTCGAGGGGCCGTAGCTTCGCTTTATTATTACGGGGTAGTCGCACTTCTCGAGATAGCGGTACCCCTCATCTCTGTCGTAGAATATCTCCGTTTTGGGATGCGAGAGGTTGTGCTTTTCGCAAAATAGCGTCACATTCTCCTTGCTTTTGTTCGGAAACTGGGTCTCGAGCGAAGGGACGAACCTCACATGCGGAAGCTCCTTGGCTATCTCTCTGAAGGTTTCATAGGCTGTTGCGGGTATGTTGCCGATGAGGATATCTATCTTCTTCTTTTTCACCTCTTCTATGAACCTCTCTTTGTCGTTGCCCCAATGGTAGACGACATGCTCTATCTTGTCGGGCCAGCCTTTGAAGTTGGATCTGTCGAAAAACCTCAAAACGTAGTCGAGGTAGAGGAGTCCCAGTTTCGGAAGTTTTCTCTTTTTGGCCATCTTTTTCTATCCTTTTCAATTAATGTTATGCGAATACCGGACCGAACCGTATTACCGTTTGGCCGCACTCTTCCTGTCGATCATATCGACGATCATCTCTATCTTTCTGTCGTTGAAATCGAGCCCGAGCTTCTCCTGCTCCGGTGTGGCGAATGCGGGTATTCCGTTTATCTCAAGTACCAGGTACTCTCTCTTTTTTCTATCATATATAATATCGACACCGGCGATCTCCAGCCCCACGATCTCGACCGCTCTTTTCGCCAGATCCACTACTTCCTCCTCCGGTTCACGCAAAAAGACGCTCCCGCCGCTGGTTACGTTGGTGCGCCAGTCTGTACCTCCCGCCTTGCGCCCGTAGCAGCCGACATATTTGCCGTCTACGATATCGACGCGGTAGTCCGTACGGTCGTAGTCTATGAACTTCTCCACATAGAAGAAGCGCAGGTCCATCTGGTTCAAAAAAGGGAGTAGCGTATCGAGCGTGGCTTCGCTGTCGATTTTCGTCAATCCGACTCCGCCCCATCCGTCCGTCGGCTTGTATACCATCTGCTTCCAACTGCGGATGAACTTCTTCAAACGCTTCGAGTCGTCACGGTGGCAGAGCCTGAAGTCGGGTGTGCTTACGCCGTTGTTTCTCAGCAGGTAACTTGTCTGGAACTTGTCTTCGGTCAGCTCGAAAGAGTCATAGTTGTTTATGCAGGGAACCATCCGGTTTAGCGCCTTGTACAGATACATCTGATACTGCGTCTGCTCGCCGGCATTGTAGCTGAAAAAGAGATCGAGCTTCTCCATATTGATGCCGTGACAGCGAATATGGCCCCCTTTTACATAGGCGTCACGCAGATTCAGCCCCGTAATCGGCTCGATACCCAGATCTTTGAGCATCTTAACGACTCTTTTTTCTATCCTATCGCCGCCCCCGTTTTGGTACATCCAGATACCTACACGCCTCTTCTTACCCACAGATCGCTCCTCTCTCCTGGTGATGGGCCAGGACCCTGGTCATAAGCTCTATACGCTCTTCGAAACTCCTTTTCAGCGCCCTCTCCCTTACGGTATGGTCGCCGTCTCCGTACGGGCCCAGACCGTCGAGCGTAACCACTCCGGCGGCGGCTACGATATTGGCATCGCTTACACCTCCGCGCATTTCGGTTCCGATCTTCATGCCGGCAATCTCGCCCATCGCTTCGACCAGTTCCTTCTGCCATGCGTTGGGCTCCATCACATCACGCTGGATGGAGCCGCCGAGTCTCGATGAGGTACCCTTCACAAAAGATTCGGCCGCAATATCTTCCAGTCCGCACAGAAGCCTCTCGCGCTCCCTGTTGTCGGCATACCTGAGCTCCAGCAGCAGTTTTGCGTGGGGGCTTACCGTATTTGCGCCCACACCTCCTTCGATTCTGCCCACATTTACCGTCGACCCCTTTTGAAGGTCCGTCAGGGCCGTAAGTTTTTGAAGCTTCAGCGCCGCTTCAAGGTTAGCATCACACCCTTTGTCGTAAGAGGTACCGGCATGAGCGCCCTTTCCCTCTATCGCGATCTCGAAGGTTCCTATCCCTTTTCGCCCCACGACCATCTCCATATCGGGACCGGCGGCTTCGAATACGAAACATTTGTCGTAGCCGACGGCAAGTTCGCGGGTAAGCTGCCTGGAGTCGTCGCTTCCCGTCTCTTCGTCGCTGACAAGAAGAAAGTCGATATCCTCGATTTTCGAAAATTTCTCATGAATTGCGCGAAGCGCTTCCAGGGCTACGATGTTGCCCCCCTTCATGTCGCACACACCCGGACCGTACACCCACTCCTCGTCCTCTTCGAAACCCTCGAACGAGCCGGGGTGAAATACAGTGTCGAGGTGCCCAAGGAGCAGAATCTTCTCTCTCTTTCCGGTTTTCGGCGAAACGAATAGAAGATGGTCGCCTATAAGCTCCCTCTCGTACCTCTTCACCTCAAAGCCGATCTCTCCAAGCCATTCGGCGAAGAGATCCCCCACTCTGTCCACCCCCTTTTTGTTGCGCGTATGGGAGTTGATCAGAACAATTTTCTTAAGATCCTTTTTCCATTCTTCCATAATATTCGCTTTTGGTTTTCAAGATTTTTACAGATAATACCATTTTTGAGGTATCAGATCTCTTTTAAACAGATCGGATGCGGCACTATAGTGCCGTGACGGCCCTTACTACTTCAAATTCGAGATACGGGAGAGTGTACTCCTGCAGAATCTTTTTTGTCTGGGTGAAGGTTAGCTGCCGCTTCCCGCCGCTCACCCCGCTGCGCTTGATATAACGCAGCATCGAGAGCCTGTCGCTGAAATATAGTTCATATCTTAAAATATCGATTTTTGCATCGAAATTTCTCTCTATCGCGGCTACGGTCGCCTCTTTGCTTCTTATAGGTGAGAGTGTTCCGGCCGCACGGTGCAAAGACGCGAACGTTCCGGAGGTGAAAATGGCCAGCGCTACCGGCAGACCGAGTGAGGCTATACGCCGCAGCGTCAAATCGAGATCTCTGCTCCACTGCAGAGCCGACGAAGAGACCAGCAGGTCGAAACCCTCCTCCTTAAGCCTGCCGTAGAGCCGCGGATCATCAAAATCCGCCCTGAGTTTCTCAACCCCCTCACCGCCGGGGTGCAGAGAGAGCATCTGCGGGGCGAGATCGACCGCACAATACTTTGTGAACGGATGTTCATACGCCCTGAAGAAGCCCCCGCTGCCGCACCCGAGATCTACGATCTTCCCATACGGTCTTCCAATTTTGGAAGCAAGCGCCTTTGCGACACGCTCCTGTATAAGGCTGTAGCGTCCGTAATCGGCGGCAAAACGCCGAAACTCTCTATGTGGTTGCATATTGACTTTCAATTTGGATATAATATCGCGCTAATTATCCCCAAACTTCCAATAGAGTTTGCTGAACATAAGTCGCCGCACATCGCGAAAACCGTTTTTCGGCGCATCGATTAAAGAAGGATTTCATAAAATGGTAACCGTACTGTTTGTTACACAGATCGTTTTGACGCTCATTTTGACCGTTCTCGTACTACTTCAAAAGAGCTCCTCCATAGGGCTGGGAGCCTACAGCGGCTCCAACGAATCCGTTTTCGGGGCCAAAGGGCCGGCCGGTTTTCTCGTAAAGGCCACTTTTACCGTCGGTATCATTTTCGTTTTAAATACCATCTTCCTCGGGTATCTATATAACAAAACCCATAACGAGTCTGTCGTAGACACCATCAAGACCCATAGCGGTACAGTTCCGTCCGCACCGGCCCTGCCGGTAACTCCTTCCGCTCCGGCCGCACCGCAGGCTCCTGCGGAAAAGTAATGCGTCCGCTTCTGGGGCTGTGGCTTCTGGCCGTAACCCTGCTGGCCGACGCCCACATCTTCGTCTACCACCGCTTCGGCGACACCCGCTACCCCTCCACAGACACCTCTATAGATGTTTTGAAAAAACAGTTCGACTATTTCAAAAAGAACGGCTATGAGGTGATACCTCTCAGCCGCCTTGTTGAAGCGCTCCAAAACGGTAAAAACATACCGGACAGCTGGGTAGTACTTACGATAGACGACAGCTTCAAAAGTTTCTATGACAACGCTCTCGCGCTCTTCAAAGAGTACGAATACCCCTTTACCCTTTTCGTCTACACAGGCGCTACGGAAGCGGGATACAGAGACTATATGAGCTGGGAGCAGATAGAAGAGGCTATGAAACATGGTGAAATCGGCTTCCACTCCCACACCCATCCGCATATGGTATCAAAGAGCGGCGACTACCTTAGAGAGGATTTCAGAAAAGGTCTCGAGCTTATGAAAAAGAGGCTCGGCATAAAGCCCCGCTACTTCGCCTACCCGTACGGTGAGTACGATGAGCGCGTCAAGAGCATTGCGCAGAGTTTCGGTTTCGATGCCGTATGCAATCAGAATGTCGGCGCCGTCTCGAAAGAGTCGGACCCGATGGATCTCGACAGGATCGCGCTAACCGGCGATCCCGACCTGAAGGACAAACTTAAGATAGAGTTTCTGCCCGCACAGTGGTTTGAGCCGAAAGGGTGGCCCGAGGATAGCGTGTTACGAAGGGTTCATGTCAAAACATCGGACCCAAACGCCGCCCGCGGGCGGCTCTACCTTACCGGCTACGGATGGAGAAGAGTGGCTCTTAAGAAGAGGGAGCTCGATACTGCCCTGAACCTTCCTCTGAAAAATCGCAGAAGCCGTCTGATTTTAAAGCTTGAAAAAGATAGAATATCTACGAAAATAGTTGTGAAACCATAAGGAGATTTGAGATGGAAGAGCTTAACGAAGTCTACGACTACGCCAAAGAGCATATGGAGAAGAGCCTGGAGGTGCTTAAAAAGGAGTTCACCACGATCAGAACGGGAAGGGTATCTACCCACATCGTCGACAACATAAAGGTGGACTACTACGGAACACCGACACCCCTGAACCAGGTGGGAAGCGTCATCGCCACCGATGCGCAGACCATCACCATAAGCCCGTGGGAGAAAAACCTGCTGCCCGATATAGAGCACGCCATACAGCAGGCGAATATAGGTGTAAACCCCAACAACGACGGAGAGACGATAAAACTCTTCTTCCCGCCGATGACGGTGGAACAGCGCCAGGAGAGCGCGAAGCAGGCCAAAGCTATGGGCGAAAAGGCCAAAGTGGCCATCAGAAACATCCGAAGGGATGCGAACGACAAGATAAAAAAGCTGGCCAAAGAGAAGGTCATCACCGAAGACGAAGAGAAGAGAGGCCACGACCAGGTGCAGAAGATAACCGACGAATTCGTCAAGAAGGTCGACGAACTGGTCAAGAAGAAGGAAGAGGAAGTGCTCAAAGTTTAGTGAATAACATAAACTTTTCGCCAATAAAACAGCGAAGCGGTCTTTCCAGAATTTTTAGTTTTTAGTTATTAGTTTTTCGTTATTCAAGGAACAGTATGGATATAAAAAAGATATACATGGACGCCGATGCGCTTCTGCACGGCCATTTCAAGCTGAGCAGCGGGAACCACTCCGAATACTACCTTCAGTCTGCGAAGGTGCTCGAAGATCCTAAAACTGCGGCCCTGCTGGCGGGGGAGCTGGCCAGGCAGATAAGAGAGTACGGGCTCGAGGTCGAGACCGTATGCTCTCCGGCCATAGGCGGTCTGATAGCCGGGTTCGCTCTGGCCTCAGCACTCGGGTGCAGATATATCTTTACCGAGAGGGTAGAGGGGAAGATGACGCTTCGAAGGGGTTTTGAGGTCAAAAAGGGCGAAAAGGTCCTGATTTGCGAAGATATTATAACCACGGGCGGTTCCGCTATGGAGGCGGCGGCCGAGATCGAGCGGCTCGGCGGCGAAGTGGTCGGTTTCGCGGCACTCGCCAACCGCGGCTTCTGCCGCCGCGAAGGGAGCTCCCTCGAACGCAAGCCGAACTGCAAGCTTCCCGAAAACAGACCTTTCTTCGCACTCGCGGACTTCGACTTTCCGATGTACCCGCCGCAGGAGTGCCCGATGTGCAAAGCGGGCAGCGAAGCGGTAAAACCGGGCAGCCGCGGCAACTAAGGAAAAGAGTTGGGCCGCTGGAGAAAAGTAAAACAGGGAAAAGCCGAAAAAGAGAGTGCCCGAAAAGGGGAATCGCGGGCCGAAGAGGTTCAGCCAGCCTGTGCCCCGGTTACACTGCGCCTGAAAGCTTTTCTTACCGATACATTCATGATCACCATGCCTATTCTCTATATCGTTATCTACCTCGTCATGGGCGACAGGGAGGGGTTCAGAGAGCATATGGGCGAAGGTTGGCTCTATATTGTTCTCATCCATATGGCCATCGTCCTGCTGCTGTGGCGGTTCAAAGCCCAGACTCCGGGAATGAAGGCTTATGACCTCTACATCGTAGATCCGCAAAACGGGGGCGAAAAGCCGGGCTGGATCAAGTGTGTTTTGCGCTACGTGATGATGCAGACAGCAATACTTTCGATTATAGGGCTCATACTTCCGTTCATCATGAAAGGGAGAGAGGGGCTTCAGGACCTCGTATCCGGAACATGCATCGTACATAAACCATAAGCGGAGTGGAGAGAGTGTTTCTTCGAATCTCCGCCTTCTACCTCTTCTATTTCGCGATAATCGGCGTATATGTCATCTTTTTCCCCAAAGCTCTGCAGATGGCCGGCTACAGCAGCGCGCAGATCGGCATACTTCTTTCGGCAGCCCCGCTTATGAGGTTCATCGTTCCATTCTTCTTTCTGAAACATGTAAAACTGAACGAAAAAACTTTCACTATATCGCTGGCGGTACTTTCGCTTTCGGTTCTGCTGTTCTATCCGGCACTTCAGACTTTCTGGTTGCTTCTGGCTGTAAATCTTCTTTTCGGAGCCGCGATAAGCGTATCTCTCCCTTTCGTGGAGGCGAACGCACTCGAAATTCTGAGCAGGCGTGTATACGGACGCTCCAGGCTCTTCGGCTCTATCGGCTTCATGCTTATAGCGCTCTGGCTCGGCAAGATACTTGAAGAACCCCTCGATGCACTCAACTACCTCGCGGCGACTACCATCCTGACAGCCCTGAGCGGTGCGGCGGTCGTCTACGGCTCTAATAAACAGAGTGAAAGAGAGACGTCTGAGGGCGGTGAAAACTTCTCTATCGTGCGCTACTGGCCGCTATGGCTCAGCTTTTTTCTGATGCAGGTGAGCTTCGGCGGCTTCTACAACTTTTTCACCATCTACGAAACCGCCCACGGTATCAGCCTCGAGATGACCAGCCGGCTCTGGAGTTTCGGCGTGCTATGCGAGATAGCGATGCTCTACTTTCAGGGGCCCCTGCTTCACAAAAACCTGCTTACGGTTTTGAGGGTCACGGTACTGGTCACATCTGTAAGGTGGCTCATTCTGTGGCTCTTTCCCGACTCTTTGGCGTTGACATTTTTCGCGCAGAGTCTCCATGCGCTCAGCTTCGCCCTCTACCACAGTGCAGCCATTACGCTTCTGTATACTCTCTATCGCCAAAAGGCGCTGGCACAGCAGTTCTTTTTGGGTATCTCGTACGGTCTGGGCGGGTTTGTCGGTGCGATTCTCGCCGGACAGCTCTACGGCGAGAACCTATTTCTGGCGGAGTTTTTCATAGCATTCGCCGCTTTTGCGATCCTGTTAACAGAGCGTTCATCCAGATTTAGCGGTAAAAAAGTATACTGATTTTATGCAAAATCGTCTCGAAATCTTAGATTTTGAAGCTTCAGGGGGTTGTAGGGTCGG
>JALSXE010000285.1:0-3011 GCA_027072755.1 Campylobacterales bacterium
TAGAGTTTTTTGGTCTTTTGAAGGGAGAATCGATGTTGGAAATTCGCTGGCACTCTCGTGCAGGACAGGGTGCGGTTACGGGCGCCAAAGGTTTGGCGGACGTAGTATCGCGAACCGGGAAGTTTGTACAGGCGTTTGCTTTTTACGGATCGGCCAAGCGCGGTGCCGCGATGACGGCCTACAACCGTGTGGATGAAGAGGAGATTCTAAACCATGAGAAGTTCATGCATCCGGACTATGTTCTGGTCATCGATCCGGGTCTGACCTACACGGCCGATATCACGGCTCACGAAAAAGATAGTACGAAGTATATCATCACTACACATCTGAGCAAAGATGAGCTGATCGCCGGGCAGCCGAAACTCAAAGGCAAAGATGTCTATGTAGTAGACTGCATGCAGATCTCTCTCGACACGATAGGCCGTGCGATTCCGAACACCCCGATGCTCGGTGCGCTGATGAAGGTTTCGGGAATGTTCGAACTCGACTATTTTCAAAATGCGATGAAGAGCGTACTCTCCAAATTTCCGCAGAAGATCATCGATGCCAACATGGCGGCGATAGAGCGTGCGTACAATTCAGTGAAGTAAAGGAATATGAGATGAAGTATCTTGGATGGGATGAACTGCTCCCCGGAGCGATTCTCTTCTCGTTTGACGAAGAGATGGAGAAAGATGCGTGCGAAGTTCTGCCGGAGAACCGCCCCTATGCCGAAACAAATTCACATGAAGCGTATGTAGGTGACTGGCGAGTTCTAAAACCTGTATACAACAGGGATCTCTGTATCGACTGTCAGTTCTGCTGGATCTACTGCCCCGACGTTTCGATCATCTCCAGAGACAAGAAGATGATCGGTGTAGATTACGACCACTGCAAAGGGTGCGGAATCTGTGTGGAGGTCTGCCCGACCAACCCGAAATCGCTGCTTATGTTCGAAGAGCGTATAGAAAATGAAACCGCTCTGGCCCAGTGGCCGGAGAAAGAGTAACAGGAGAGTTAGATGGCTGAAAAAATGGAATTGAATGAAGTGGAGGTCTGGGATGGCAATATGGCGGCGAGCCAGGCGCTTCGCCAGGCACAGGTCGATGTTGTCGCAGCCTACCCGATCACACCTTCTACACCGATAGTTCAAAACTATAGTTCTTTTCTCGCCAACGGATATATCGACGGCGAATTCGTGATGGTCGAATCCGAGCACGCCGCGATGAGCGGATGCGTAGGTGCTGCTGCTGCCGGCGGACGTGTAGCCACGGCTACAAGTTCACAGGGTTTTGCGCTTATGGCGGAGGTTCTCTATCAGGCGAGCGGTATGCGTCTGCCTATCGTTCTGACGGTAGTAAACCGTGCACTCGCGGCGCCGCTCAACGTCAACGGCGACCACTCCGACATGTATCTGGGCCGCGACAGCGGCTGGATTCAGCTTGACGCGTTCAACTCGCAGCAGGCTTACGATCTGACCCTGATGGCATTCAGAATAGGAGAGGACCACTCGGTAAGGCTGCCCGTCATGGTGCACCAAGACGGCTTTATCACCTCTCATACGGCAGAAAACGTAAAGCCCCTGAGCGACGACGAGGCGTACGCTTTCGTCGGCGAATACAAACCGATGAACGCGATGCTGGATCTGGCAAAGCCGGTGACATACGGAGTCCAGACCGAAGAGGACTGGCACTTCGAGCACAAGGCGCGCCAGCATGCAGACCTGATGACCAAAGTTTTCGGAAAAGTGGAAGAGGTTTTCGATGCGTTCGAAGAGAAGACCGGCCGAAAGTACAATATAGTCGAAGAGTATATGATGGATGATGCCGAAGTGGCGATAGTCGCACTCGGTACGACTGTGGAGACAGCCGAAATGGTCGCGAAAATGGTGCGCAAAGAGGGGATCAAGGCGGGAGTGGTGGCTCCGCGCCTCTTCCGCCCGTGGCCGCACGAGCAGATAAAAAAAGCGCTTTCGAAGGTCAAGGCCGTGGCGTGTCTGGACAGAAGCAGCCCCAACGGGGCCCTGGGAGCGCTTTATAACGAGGTGACGGCATCGCTCTATCAGGGTGACAACCGCCCCGTGATAACCAACTATATTTATGGACTCGGCGGACGCGACTTCACCATAGAGCACGCCAAAGAGATCTTCAAAGAGTTGGATGCCAACGCCAAAGAGGGCAGGCCGACCACACCACTTCAGCAGTTTGTAGGACTAAGAGGTCCCAAGCTGTCGTTTTATTAAGAGGAGCGCACGATGAGTGAAATTAAAAAGATCAAAAACCTTAAAGAGTTTTCAACCTCTGCGGACCGTTTCGAGGGTGCCAATCTTCTATGCCCCGGATGTGCGCACTCGATTATAGTGAGGGAGATTCTCAACGCTACGAACGATCCGCTGGTCCTTGCCGCCTCAACGGGCTGCCTCGAGGTCTGTACGGCGGTCTATCCCTATACATCGTGGGACGCTTCGTGGATTCATATCGGATTCGAGAACAGCTCCACGGCGATAGCCGGTGCCGAAGCGATGTATAAGACTTTGAAACGTAAAGGAAAACTTCCGGCATCCTGTGAAGGCAAGTCCCCGAAATTCATCGCTTTCGGTGGTGACGGGGCGACATACGATATCGGCTTTCAGTGGATCTCCGGATGTTTCGAGCGCGGCCATGACATGATGTATGTATGTCTCGACAACGAGGTATACGCCAATACGGGCGGACAGCGAAGCTCCGCCACCCCGATCGGTTCGAGCACCACTACATCTCCGGCCGGTCGCGTAAGCTACGGTGAGAAGATGAACAAAAAAGATATGGTTCAGATCATGGCGGCTCACGGTTCTCCTTATGTAGCGCAGGTGGCACCCAACAAGTGGAAAGATATGATAAAAAAGATTCAAAAAGGGTTTGCTACAGAGGGTCCGGTCTATATCAATGCCATGAGCGCCTGTACCACGGAGTGGAAATTCGCGCCAGACGATACGATAGCTATATCGGATCTGGCAACCGATTCTCTCGTATTCCCGCTCTACGAGATAGAAA
>JALSXE010000286.1:0-11596 GCA_027072755.1 Campylobacterales bacterium
AGTCAAGCCCCTCAGCGCTGATGATACTGCACCCCTCGGGTGTGGGAACGTAGGTCGGTGCCGGGCTTGAGGTTTTTTTACTCCTCTTTACTCTTCTTAAAAAAAACCATCTGCAAAATCGTAATCGCCATCAAATAGAGATTTAGATAAAGAGATTCAATAATCGTTCCGATTACGGTAAAATACGCACAATACTTTTCCATTTCATGCAAGGATATATAGTGTCAAAAAAGATAGCTTCTGCGAGAATAGATACCGAGAGTTCGGAGCTTCTCAAGGAGTTGAACAACTCTCTTCCTTTCGACAAGGCGCTTTATAGAGAGGATATCGAAGGCTCCAAAGCGCATGCCTATATGCTCAAGGAACAGGGCATTATATCCGAGGAGGATTACGATAAGATAAGCAGCGGACTGGATAGGATACTTGAAGAGATCGAGTCCGGGGAGTTTTCACTCGACGGAGATGACGAAGATATACATATGGCTATCGAAAGGAGACTTACAGAGATTGTAGGAGATGCCGGCAAAAGGCTCCATACGGCCAGGAGTCGTAACGATCAGGTGGCACTTGACTTCAGACTCTATGTATTAAAACATGACGAAGAGATCGCGGGCTTGATTCTGGGGCTGATCGAATCGCTCATCGAAGCTGCTGAAAATAACAGCGGCGTTCTTCTTCCCGGAATGACCCATCTTCAGCATGCTCAGCCCATAAACTTCGGCTACCATATGATGGCATACGCATCTATGTTCAGGCGCGATTACGAGCGTTTTATCGACTCAAAAGAGCGTAACAATCTTTCACCGCTGGGTTGTGCGGCGCTTGCGGGAACACCTCACCCGATCGACCGCAGGCTTACGGCACGGATGCTTGGTTTCAAAGCTCCTACCCTCAACTGTCTGGACACTGTCAGCGACAGAGATTTTGCATTGGAAATTCTTTTCAACATCGCCACATTGATGATGCATATCAGTCGTTTAAGTGAAGAGCTGATCTTATGGAGTACAAGTGAGTTTGGATTCATACGTTTGAGCGACAAACATGCGACAGGAAGCTCGATCATGCCTCAGAAAAAGAATCCCGACATTCCGGAGCTGCTTCGCGGTAAGACAGGAAGGGCATACGGCAATCTCATGTCGCTGCTAACCGTGATGAAAGGGCTTCCCCTCGCCTATAACAAGGATACACAGGAGGATAAGGAGGGAGTTTTCGACAGTGTTAAAACGGCGGAGCTCTCTTTACGGGTACTCAAAGAGATGATCGACGAGATGGATGTAAACAGAGAGGCTATGGAGCGTGCATGCAACAGGGGCCATCTGAGTGCTACCGACCTTGCCGACTATCTTGTAAAGAGTGGGGGGCTACCTTTCAGGGATGCCTATCATATCGTGGGAAATGTGGTCAACTACGCCGAAGAGCTCGGCAAAGATATATCGGAGCTGACGCCGCAGGAGCTTAAGAGTGTCGACGAGCGGATAGACGAGGGGGCATGCACCGTTCTCAACAATCGCAAATCTATGGATGCTAGAGACTCGGAAGGCGGTACTAGTACCAAAAGAACGCTGGAGCAGATCGATACGATGAAACTGTGGCTGCAGGAGCGAAAGGGCGCCGAAGTGCGGAGATAGAGTCCGCACTCTGCATCGCTTATAGGCTTTTATGTGTCTCGTCTTTTGCAAGATGGGTCCACTTCAGTCTTGCACCGCCCAGCAGATGGAAGTGAAGGTGTGGAACCTCCTGACCACCGTCTTTTCCGTTGTTGACGATCAGCCTGTATCCGGTCTGATCCAGACATAGCTCCTTTGCGACACTCTGTATGAAAGGTGTCATTTTTGCCATCAATTCACCGGAAACGGACTGGAAGTTTTCTACGTGAACCTTGGGGATCACCAGTATATGTACTGGCGCTATCGGATTTATATCGTGAAAAGCGACAAACTCGTCATTTTCGAGAACTTTGTTGGACGGGATCTCACCCGCTACTATTTTACAGAATACACACATTGAGGCTCTCCTTCGATTGCTGTCGATTACGGAATGATTATACCAAAATCGGACCGTCAGCATATTGTAATGAAGTTTGTAATACAATCGCTCGAAACCGTCCGGCACGCTACGATGAGAGAGCGTATATCGTGGCGTCACATTACGAGCGAACGACATCTATCGGTCGTTCGGGAATTGATGAACCTTTTTTCAAGGAAATAGTTTGCAAAACAGTTGGATAGAGAGAATCGAAAACTCCATCGATATTGACGACCTTGAAGCGGTAAGGGTCTCGATATTCGGGAAAAAGGGCGAACTGGCCAAAGCGTTTGCGCGGTTGAAAGACGCGAGCGCCGAAGAGAAACCGAAAATCGCCAAAGAGCTCAACGCTTTGAAGCAGACGCTCACCGAAGCGTACGAGAGAAAAAAGGCAGAGTTGCAGGAACTGCGGCTGCAAGAGCGTCTGAAAAGCGAAGCAATCGATGTATCGCTATATTCGCCGAGGGCCGTGAGCGGCGCACTACATCCCGTTATGCATACTATGGACAGGATCATAGAGTATTTTACGGATATGAATTTCGCCGTGGAAACCGGCCCTCTGGTCGAAGATGAGTTTCACAACTTCGAAGCGCTCAATCTGCCAGATTACCATCCGGCCAGAGATATGCAGGATACATTCTATTTTAAGGATGGGAAGCTTCTGCGCACACATACGTCGCCTGTACAGATCAGAACGATGATGAAACAGAAGCCCCCTATAAGGATGATCAGCCCGGGTGCGGTATTCAGGCGCGATTTCGACCTTACGCATACACCGCAGTTTCATCAGGTCGAGGGGTTGATGGTGGATGAAAAGGGAAAAGTCTCTTTTGCCAATCTTAAATGGATTCTCGAAGATTTTCTGCATACGATGTTCGGCGATGTAGATGTCCGTTTCAGGCCCAGTTTCTTCCCCTTTACGGAGCCCTCGGCGGAGGTCGATATAAGCTGTATCTTCTGCGAAGGTGAAGGGTGCCGTGTCTGTTCTCATACGGGGTGGCTCGAGGTGCTTGGATGCGGTATGGTAGACCCGAATGTCTTCAAAGCGGTAGGCTATGAAGATGTCAGCGGCTACGCCTTCGGTCTGGGGGTGGAGCGTTTTGCGATGCTGATTCACAGGATACCGGACCTAAGATCCCTTTTTGAGGGAGACCTTCGTTTGCTGGAGCAGTTTAGATGATAGTTACAAGAAGATGGCTCGAAGAGTGGGTAGACCTCGAGGGGATAGCGACCGACGACATATGTAAAAAACTCAACAGTATCGGGCTCGAAGTGGACTCCTCCAAAAGCATCGAGATACCCTCCAGGATAGTTGTGGGGCATGTACTCTCTTGCGAAAAGCATCCCGATGCCGACAAGCTGAGCGTCTGCAGGGTGGATATCGGTTCGGCTACCAGGCAGATAGTGTGCGGCGCGAAGAATGTGAGAGAGGGGCTCTACGTGCCGGTGGCCACGGTTGGTGCCGTGATGCCGAGCGGCATGAAGATAAAGCATGCAAAGCTGCGCGGTGTGGAGAGCGACGGAATGATATGCTCCGCCGCAGAGCTGGGGCTGCCGCTGACTGAAGAGGGGATTTTGGAGCTCGACGAGAGCATAGGCGTCCTTGAGCCGGGACGTGAGCTTTCGGAGTATAGGGACCTTTGTGACGACATTATAGAGATAGAGCTTACCGCCAACCGAGGTGACTGCCTGAGTATTCACGGTGTAGCGCGAGAGCTTGCCGTCGGTTTTAACAGAACTTTGAAGAGACTCGACTTTGATGGCGATGTCACAGAACAGATAGGCATAGGAAGGATCTTGCAGTGTACCCACAGCGGCAGCCCGAAAGTGAGTGTTGTCTGCCACGCTTTCGAGATCCGCTCGATCGAAGTACCCCTTCTTATGAGGCTCAGGCTAGCTTTTGTCGAACAGACTTTCGAATCTCCGGTCGATGCATATTTTGGATACGCCGTCCATGCGAGCGGTGTTGTTTTGCGCGGCTACGGTTTTTCCAAGATCTCTCAGGGTGAGGAGAAGGCGAAGCTGGTGCTCAAAGAGATCGACCGTGGTTTGGGGGCTATGGAGTTCGATTCGAAAGTCGCCTCCATAGTCGGCGTAAAGCAGAGTGCAGAGGTGAAGCCCGACCGGGATGATAAGAGGATCATACTCGAAGCGAGCTATGTCTCGCCGGATGTCGTGGCGCCCGCCGTAAAAGAGCTCAAACTCGAAACCGATCCGCTCTATTACAGGTCCTCAAGAGGCAGCGAGCCGGATCTGAAGTTTGGAGTAGATATCCTCTTTTCCCTGCTTAAGAGGTATGCCGATGTCGGTATATATGCGGGAGAGAGTGAGTATATTACTGAAAAAGAGCCGGTAACCGTAGATATTTCTATGGAGGAGGCGGAGTCTCTGATCGGTCAGGCGGTCGAAATTTCGGAGGCCGTTACGATTTTGGGCAAGCTAGGTTTCGAGATACACAAAACGGAGGAGGGGCGTATAATTGCCGATACCCCCCCGTTTAGACACGATATATCCAACAATCAGGATGTAATAGAGGAGATTGTCCGAATAATCGGTATAGACAATATTGTCTCCAAGCCTCTCGAATTTACGGAAGCGAATCGAATGAGCACCTCTCTCGGGCGCCACAGGTTTTTGAGAGATATACGCCTAAAGGCCGTCTCGAGAGGATTTTTCGAGACGGTTCACTACATTTTCTGTGACAATAAAAGAGTAAAGGAGCTCGGGTTCGAACCTGTACGGCCTGAAAAAGGGCTTATGAATCCGATTACCGCGGATATGGACGGTCTTAGACCGAACCTTATGATAAATATGCTCGATTCGTTGAAGAGAAACGCCAGTATGTCCAAGAGGAGGATACCGCTTTTCGAGATAGGAGCCGTCTTCGATTCGGAGAGAAACGAGTCGATGCAGATGGTGCTCGCCTTTGGCGGTGAGAGGGAGCCCGACTCCGTCGTAAACGCCGGAAAGCCGGAGCCGATAGACTTCGCATCGTTCAGTTCTATGGTCTCTTCGGTTATCGGAGATTTCGATCTTGTAAAGAGCGAGAATCCCTCCCTGCTGATGCATCCGTACCAGTCCGCCGCTATCGTAAAAGACGGTATCACCGTAGGAGAGCTAGCCAAACTCCATCCGGCGGTTGCACAGAGGTATGATCTTGGCGACACCTTTTTCGCTCAAATCGATATATCGGCACTTGAACCGGAGCACAAATGCGCGGAGGAGATAGCCCACCTGACGCCTATATACAGGGATTTGAGCATCGTGGTTTCGCAAAGCACCAGATACTCCGAGATTCGATCTGCCCTCGAAGGGGCTCTGCCTTCCGTTGTCGAGAGCTTCTATCCCATCGACAGATATGTAGACGACTCTTTGGGCGAGGATATGAGTCTGACGCTCCGTTTTGTTATCGTCCCGCGTGAAAAAGCTCTGGAAGAGAGTGACATCAGCTCTATAATGGAGGATATTTTGAAGATTTTGCAGGAAAAATGCGGTGCGAGGCTAAGATGAAGTGGCTTGAGGTAAAAAAAGCGGGCCCTTTCGACTTCAAGTGCGACAAGATCGCCAGTGACAAATCTATATCCCACAGATGCGCCATCTTTTCGCTGCTGAGTGACAGGCCGAGTATAGTGCGCAACTATCTTCGTGCGGAAGATACGCTCTGTACTCTCGAGATAGTCCGCCGCCTGGGAGCCGAAATCGAAGATCGTGACGGCACTCTTAAAATAACTCCGCCGGAAGAGTTGAGTGAACCGGACGATATTCTCGACTGTGGAAACTCGGGAACCGCGATGCGTCTCTTTTGCGGATTTTTGAGCTCCGTACCGGGCCACTTCGTGCTGACGGGCGACAAATACCTCAGAAGGCGCCCGATGAAGAGGGTGACAGAGCCGCTTAGGCAGATAGGCGCGCATATTGACGGCAGGGAGGAGGGCAATCTCGCTCCGCTCTGCATTCGCGGCGAGAGACTCAGATCTTTCAATTACGAGAGCCAGATAGCGTCGGCTCAAGTCAAAAGCGCGATGATTCTGGCCGCTCTGAGGGCCGATGACGTATCTACATACAGCGAACCGGAGCTGAGTCGGGACCATACGGAGAGGATGCTGAGGGGGATGGGGGCCAACATAGAGAGCTGGGATACTATAACGGTCGAACCGATGATCAGACCCCTGGAGCCTCTCGACATCACTGTGCCGGCCGATCCATCCAGCGGCTTCTTCTTCGCCGTCGCCGCGGCCGTGGTTCCGGGGAGCAGGGTGGTCATAGAGAGTGTAACGCTAAATCCTACCAGAACGGAGGCCTATAGGGTTCTGCAGAAGATGGGTGCACGCGTGGAGTTCGAAGAGAGGGAGAATCGTTACGAACCTATAGGGGATATCACCGTAACATATGACGGAAAGCTGCAGGCGGTAGAGGTTAGTGACAGGATTTCGTGGTTGATAGACGAGCTGCCGGCGCTATCGATAGCGATGGCCGTAGCCGAAGGAGAGAGTGTCGTCAAAAACGCCGCGGAACTGCGTGTCAAAGAGTCCGATCGAATAAGCTGTGTTGTCGAAGGGCTCAAGGCTTGCGGTATAGAGTGCAGCGAAACGGAAGACGGCTACAGGATAAGAGGTGGAGAGATCAGGTCGGCGCAGATCGATAGCTGCGGCGACCATCGTATAGCCATGAGTTTCGCTATAGCCGGGCTGATTGCGGATATGAAGATAAAGGATGTAGAGTGTATAGATACCTCTTTTCCCAATTTTGCGCAACTGCTCGGATCTTTGACGGAGGTGAAGAGTTGGAGATAGAGGTTGCCAAGAGCTACGGGTTCTGTTTCGGTGTCAAAAGAGCGATAAAGATAGCGGAGGAGAACCCCGGCAGTTCGACACTCGGGCCGCTGATTCACAACAATATGGAGATTGAGCGGCTCAAAAAAGATTTTAACGTCTCTTTAGCGACGACACTGGATGATGTTGCACCGGGTGAGGCAACGGTCATAAGAACGCACGGAATCCCTAAAAACGACCTAAAAAAGTTGAAAGAGAAGGGCGGACGTGTTATAGACGCTACATGCCCGTTCGTAACAAAACCGCAGCAGATTGTGGAACAGATGAGCCAAGAGGGGTACGATATTGTTATTTTCGGAGATGTCAACCATCCGGAGATCAAGGGAGTTATGAGTTATGCATCAGGGCCGGTCCATGCAGTTCTAAGCGTCGATGATGTCGCAAAACTGCATCTGAAAGAGCGCGTAGCACTGGTGGCACAGACGACGCGGAAGATCGAAGAGTACAACAAGATCATCAACTATCTCGTACCCAGGCATAAAGAGGTGCGGGTGTTCAACACGATTTGCAATGCGACTTTCGAAAATCAGGACGCAGCCAGAGAGCTTGCGCAAAGAGCTGATGTTATGGTCGTGATCGGCGGCAAACAGTCCTCGAACACCAAGCAGCTCTACTCGATCTGCAGATCTTTTTGCGAAGACTCCTACCATATCGAGAGCGAAGAGGAGCTCAAAAAAGAGTGGTTCGACTCCAAAAGACTCTGCGGCGTAACGGCGGGAGCCTCTACGCCGGAGTGGATAATCGAAAGAGTTATTGGCAAAATAAGAGAATTTAAAGTATAATATCGCATTTAAAATCGGAAAAGGAATCAGGTATGGACAAGGCCTCAATGGAAGAGTTCGAAAACATGGAGGAAGATTTCGCGTCAATGCTAGACGCGTACGAGAAAAAGGAGCAGGGCGGAAGTATTACTGACGGCGTTATTGTAGAGATTCGCGAAAACGACAACCAGGCACTTGTGGATGTAGGCAGAAAACAGGAGGCGGCGGTCAGGCTCGATGAGCTGAAGAACGAAGACGGCAGCTACAAGTTCAATGTGGGAGAGACGATTCCGGTCGTGATTACCGGATATAGAAACGAGCGACCGCAAGCCTCATATCTGAAGGCTATACGCAAAGCCAATATTCGCAAATTTATAGAAGAGCACGAGAGTGATGCCGAAAACATGGTCGTAGAGGGCAAGGTGGTCCGTAAAAACAGGGGCGGCTACTTCGTTGTGGGCGACGAGATAGAGTTTTTCATGCCGATGAGCCAGGCGGCCTTCGCCATGGGCAAAAATCCTATAGGCAAAGAGATAAAGGCGGTTATTCTCAAACTCGACAAAGAGCGCGACTCCATCGTGATTTCTAGAAGAAAGTATCTCGATACTCTACGAAAGGAGAGAAAAGAGATAGTAGACAGACTGATGGAAGAGGGCAGAGTCGTAGAGGGTGAAATCAAGAAGATCACCAGTTACGGCATGTTTGTGGATGTAGGCGGAGTCGAAGGGCTTGTGCACTACAGCGAAATAAGCTACAAGGGGCCCGTGAATCCGGCCACTCTCTATAAAGAGGGTGACAAAGTGGAGGTTAAAGCAATAGCGTACGATCCCAAGAAGAGACATCTCTCCCTCTCCATCAAACAGACCATGCCTGATCCGTGGGAAGAGATCGTCGAGCAACTCGAAGAGGGCGATGCCATAAAAGTCACAGTCAGCAACATAGAGCCTTACGGGGCGTTCGTAGACCTCGGAAACGATATAGAGGGGTTCCTCCACGTCTCCGAAGTATCCTGGGATAAAGATATTAAAAACCCGAAAGACTACCTCAGTATAGGTGATGAGATAGATGTTGAGGTAATCGAGATAAATCCCGAAACGAGACGTCTTAGAGTTTCGTATAAAAACCTTCAGCCGAAACCTTTCGAAGAGTTCCTGCAAAACTACAAGGAGGGTGATGTCGTTAAGGGAGTCGTCACTACCCTCACGGATTTCGGAGCCTTCGTACGTATAGGCAAAGTGGAGGGGCTGCTGCACAACCAGGATGTCTCATGGCAAAAGGGGGCCAAAGCCAAAGATCTCCTTGCCAAGGGTGACGAAGTGGATGTAAAAATAATAAAAATAGATCCGCAACAGGAGAGAATAAGCCTAAGCAAAAAAGCCCTCGAAGAGAGCCCTATCGACCGCTTCGCAAAAGAGCACAAAATAGGCGATATAGTCAAGGGCAGAGTACGTGACGTAAAAGACTTCGGAGTCTTTG
Source organism: Campylobacterales bacterium (assembly GCA_027072755.1). Lineage (GTDB taxonomy): Bacteria > Campylobacterota > Campylobacteria > Campylobacterales > Hydrogenimonadaceae > Hydrogenimonas. The sequence goes on from JALSXE010000286.1 coordinate 9,095, forward strand.
TAGAGATAGAAGAGGGTGTCGACGCTCTGATAAGAAAAGAGGACCTCCCTCCGCTTAAGATGGAAGAGATCGACAAAGGTGACGAGATCGAGGGTGTGATCGTGATGCTCGATCCGGCTTCGAACAAAGTCAGACTCTCCGTACGCCGTCTCGAGAGGCAAAAAGAGCGTGATGCGATAAACGAGCTCAACAGCAGTGAGGATCGGCTGACGATCGGAGACATAATAAAAGATCAACTCTAAGAGTCTGGATGAACCGCCTGTTGATCCTCCTTTTTGGAGTAGTCTCAACCTTGGCGGTTTCGATACTGCTGATACTGCTCTACAGATACGCCAACCGTAACGATGAGGTACCGGAGATTCAGAGGCTTGAACCTCGCACCTTTACAGGTGAAAAGGCGAATCGAGAAGAAACGAAAAAGTGGATGAGGAGTCTCGCCTCTAGAGAAAAACCGTCATTCAGTTATGCGGTGAGCGAGACGGAAGTCTCTCTTCCGCTGAAAAAGAGGCCGGAACCGAGAACTTCGTTTCGTCTGATTCTGAGAAATCTCGACGACTACAAAATGTTCTGTATAAAGCAGCTTTTTGAGCGTAACGGAATAGATTTTGCCGTCTTCAAAAGGGGGGGCGAGGCGGTTGTTGTCGTCCACGATATAGATGGGGCGAAGCGTGAGAGAATCATCAATATGGTTCGAGAATACGATGTAAAGACCGAAATAGAAAAATATGTAAAGGATTAGGATGCAAAAACATACTGTTATGGTTTGCGACCACATTCACGAAAGCGGTTTGAAACTTCTCGAATCGCAGCCCGATATAGACTATATCAATGCGGCTGATCTTCCGAAGGATGAGCTTCTCAATGTGATCGATCAGGCCGATGTCGCGATCACAAGAAGTTCGACGGAGGTGAACGAGACCTTTTTGCGGGCAGCAAAGAATCTCAAAGCGCTGGTTAGGGCCGGCGTCGGGGTAGATAATGTCGATATGGAAGGTTGCAGCAAAAGAGGGATCATAGTGATGAACGTTCCTACCGCAAACACGATCGCGGCGGTGGAGCTGACCATGGCTCATATGCTCTCCTGTATGAGGGCCTTTCCTTATGCCCACAACGATCTGAAGATCGACCGTATATGGAAGAGAGAGAAGTGGTACGGGTATGAGCTGAAAGATAAGAGGCTCGGAATCATAGGGTTCGGAAACATCGGCAGCAGGGTCGGAAAGAGGGCAAAGGCGTTCGAGATGGACGTAATCGCCTACGACCCCTATATCGAACCCTCCAAAGCTACCGATCTCGGAATCGAGTACACTACGAATTTCGACGACATACTCGCGTGCGACATCATCACTATCCATACCCCGAAAACCCAGGAGACGATAGGTATGATCGGGGAGAAAGAGATAGCCAAGATGAAAGACGGCGTTGTGCTGATAAATTGCGCGCGCGGAGGGCTTTACGACGAAGAGGCCCTCTACAACGGGCTCAAGAGCGGCAAGATCAGATTTGCCGGTATCGACGTCTTTGTAAAAGAGCCTGCTACCGACCACCCGCTGCTTGAGCTCGACAACGTTACCGTCACGCCGCACCTTGGGGCAAACACACACGAGTCCCAGTACAAAATCGCGACACAGGCGGCACAGCAGGCACTCGATGCCGCACGCGGCATCAGCTATCCCAACGCTCTCAACCTTCCGATTAGGGAGAACGAGATTCCCGAGTTCGTGAAACCGTACCTCGAGCTGATGCAGAAGATCGGTTTTCTCGCCGCACAGGCGAATATGGGAGCTATCAAATCACTTAAAATCTCGACCGAGGGGGAGATAGGGGAGTATATAGACTCTCTGGCCACATTTGCAACCGTCGGCGCACTGAAAGAGGCACTCGGAGAGATGATAAACTACGTGAACGCCGACTTTGTCGCGAAGGAGCGCGGAATCGAAATTCAAAAAGAGAGCTCCGCAAGCACCGGCGCTTATAAAAACAAGATCACTCTGAGATTGACGACCGAAAGAGAGGTGACGGAGATTTCGGGGACCATTTTCAATGAAGATGTCCAAAGAATCGTATCGATAAACGGGTTTGCTCTCGATATTGAACCCAAAGGCAGGATGATTCTTTTCAAAAATACGGATGTCCCGGGAGTGATCGGCGATGTGGGACAGATTTTGGCGAAACACAATGTCAATATCTCCGATTTCAGGCTCGGAAGAGATATAAAAAAGGGTCTAGCTCTGGCAGTCATTCTGGTAGACAACGACGTGAGCGAAGAGGTCCTTAAAGAGCTCGATGCGCTTCAGGCGTCTGTATACGTTAAATACGTTATCCTATAATCCGCGACAATCGCTACCGGACCGCTTATGGCCGTCCGGTGCACCCCTTCTTGCCAAACCAGTAAAAGAGTAACGATCACGGTCTCTATCTAGATTTCGACTGCAGGATCGGTCGGAAACTGTTTGTGACAGGTAATAATTTTTCTGTAAATACCGATACTCATCTATAACC
>JALSXE010000287.1:0-11583 GCA_027072755.1 Campylobacterales bacterium
ATATATATTAATGTATCTGCGGTAGTTGATTTTCAAAAGAACATAAGTTATAATCCTCCTGCACAAAAATCTTAAACAAAAATAAAAGGAGATGATGTGTCACTATATAATCGTGAATATATCCGGAACCAGAGTGCACACCGCCAGGAAGAGAGATACGAGCAGGGAGCTTTCGAAGAGCAGCCTGTAAGAAGCGAGGCGGAACTGGCTCAATTTATAAAATCGACCTACCAACTCTTCGCCGCATCATGTATTGCCGGTGCTGCCGGTGCATATGCGGGCATGGGGATGGCCGCTACCATTTCTCAATGGTATATCGGTCTGGTTGTTTTGGAGTTCGCCATGCTCTTCGGCCTTATGTTCACCAGGAGAAAGCCGGGCCTGAATTTGGTCATGCTTTTCGGTTTCACATTCCTGACCGGTATCACACTGGTGCCTCTGCTTGCAGCCGTAGGTAGTGCGGTGGTAGCACAGGCCTTTTTCCTGACTGCCGTGATTGCTGGAGGTCTCAGCCTATACGCCATGCAGTCAACACGTGATTTCAGCAGTTGGGGCAAGCCGCTCTTTATAGCGCTAATCATTCTTGTAGTCGGTTCGGTTATAAACCTCTTTTTGGGAAGTCCTCTGCTGCAGGTACTGATAGCGGGTGCAGGTGCACTGCTATTTAGCCTTATGATCATCTACGACACACAAAAGATCATTCAAGGCGCATTCGCCACACCAGTCGAAGCGGCCGTATCGATCTATCTCGACGTACTGAACCTTTTCATATCGTTGTTGCAGATCCTCGGAATCTTCGGACGTGAAGATTAATCAAGATACCGAGCAGCCGAAGCTTTTTCGGCTGATTGACGCGAATCTCAACCGCCTGAAGGAGGGGATTCGCGTTATAGAAGATATAAACCGCTACCTCTACGACAACAGAGAGGTCGCCTCGAAACTAAAATCTCTCAGACATCTTGCCAAAATAGAGAACTACCTCGATCTGCTTCCGCACAGGGATATTCAAAACGATGTGCTGAAAGAGAGCGTGAAATCGGAAATGGAGAGAGAGGGCATAGGCGGTATTCTGCTTGCAAACTACAAACGCGCCCAGGAAGCGGCAAGGGTCCTTGAAGAGAGCTTCAAGCTGATAGACCCTGAAAAGTCCGAAGATTTCAAAAAGATCCGCTATGAGCTCTACTCATTGGAGCAGACAAACCTGACCGTCTAATCCGAGTCCTCGAAAGCTAAATCGTATGTTTCTTCAAAAAGCGGGCAATATTTTCGAATACCCCTTTAACCAGCTCTCTTCTGGCCTCTACGCTTGTCCACGCTATGTGCGGTGTGATGAGCAGGCGCTCCGGATCGGCTATTTCGAATAGAACCGAATCTTCAGGCAGCGGCTCCGTTTCGGTTACATCCAGGCCGACATAGAGCTCTTTGTCGTCCATTACATGGACAAGATCTTTTTCGTTTATTATGCCGCCGCGGCCAAGATTCAGAAGGATGGAGCCAGCTTCGATCTTTTGAAGCTTCGCAAAATCGAGCAGATTTTTCGTACTCTCGTTCAGCGGAGCGTGTATAGAGATTATATGAGAGGTGCTAAGAAGCGTATCGAGCTCCATCCGCGGGTAGAAAGGGTCGTCGTTTTTCCCGCTCGTAGAGTAGTATACGACCGTAGCGCGGAAAGCTTCGGCCACCTTGGCGACCTCTTTGCCTATCGTCCCGAGCCCGATTATCCCCCACTGTTTGCCGCGCAGTTCGTGAAACGGGCGCTCGACACATGTAAATATGCCCGATCGGCTCCACTCTTTCGACTTTACGTGGTTGTCGTAAAACGGAAGCTTCTCCATCAGGTAAAAGAGCATCGCGAACGTATGCTGCACTACGCTGTGAGTGGAGTATCCGGCCACATTTTTCACCTCTATCCCCTTTTGGGCCGCATACTCCAAGTCCACATTGTTCATCCCGGTCGCCGCTACGCATATCAGCTTCAGCGAAGGAGATTCGTCGATCACTTTTCGGTCTATGACCACTTTGTTGGTGATTACGATATCGGCATCCCTGCACCGCTCTACCCGCTCTTCTGTGGAAGTAGTCTGATATACGGCAACCTCGCCGAAAGTTTCGAATATATCCAGATCGATATCTTCGCCAAGGGTCTTGGCATCGAGAAACACCAGTCTCATCACCCCTCCTTTTTGCTCTGTTCGTAAAAGAAGTTGGTCGCTTCCACAAAGCCGTCGATACTTCCGCAGTCAAAGCGCCTTCCTCTGAATCTGTATGCTATTACCATCCCTTTTTTCGCCTGGGCCATCAGGGCATCGGTAATCTGGATCTCTCCGCCTTTGCCCGGTTCCGTCTTCTCTATGAGGTAGAAAATATCCGGCGTTAGAATGTAGCGGCCTATAATGGCAAGATTCGAAGGTGCCTCATCCGGTTCCGGTTTCTCTACCATCGTATCTACCATATAGAGCCCTTCGCCTATCTCCTTCCCTGCTATCACCCCGTATTTGCTTACCTGATCCATCGGCACCTCCTGCACAGCCACGACGGAGCATCTGTACTTTTCATACACTTTGACCATCTGGGAGAGCACACCGTCGCCGTCCGTGTGGGTGCACAGATCGTCCGCAAGCAGTACGGCGAACGGTTCGTTGCCGATCAGCGCGCGCCCTTTGTAGATAGCGTCTCCGAGCCCCTTCATCTCTATCTGTCTCGTGTATGTAAAGGTGCAGCGGTTTATCAGGGTTCTGATCTCCTGAAGCAGATACTCTTTTGAGCTCCCTTTGATCTGGTGCTCCAGTTCGTAGCTTATGTCGAAGTGATCCTCTATGGCCCGCTTTCCGCGCCCGGTAATAATGGCCATAACGTCCATTCCGGCCTCCACCGCCTCCTCTACCCCGTACTGGATGAGCGGCTTCGCCATCACGGGAAGCATCTCTTTTGGCATCGCCTTTGTAGCAGGGAGAAACCTCGTACCGTAACCTGCAGCCGGGAATAGACACTTTTTTATCATTTTGAAAAACCTTTGATCTTCATTGACTCTATTAAAAACAGTGCAATTGTACCAAACGCCGCCACGATTATGACTGAAGCGCCGGATGAGAGGTCGTACATATATGCCAGAAACAGGCCGCTTGTTATGTATATGACCGAAAGAACAATAGACAGAAGCATCATCTTTCCAAGCGAGTTTACAAACCTTTCGCTCGAAAAGCTGGGCATAGTAAGCAGGGCTATAACCATGATAAGCCCCACCAAGCGCATCGATAGTACGACGGTCATAGCCACCAGGCCCAGAAGAAGAAAGTGCAGAAGCTGGGTTTTGACACCCTGAAGCTTCGCGAAAACCGGGTCGAAACTGAGGGCCGTGAAGTCGTAGTAATAGAACCACACAACCGCCAATGCGATCAGATCGAAAAAGGCCATTATCCAGAGGTCTATGACGCTTACCGCGAGGATCGATCCGAAAAGAAAGCTCATAAGATCGACATTGTAGCCCGGAGTGAGATCGCTGAAAATCACACCGGCAGCCATTCCGACCGCCCAGACGATTCCTATTGCCGTATCGGCGCGGTGCGCATAGCGGTATGCTATGAAAGATATGATCGCAGCGGCGACGATCGCAGCGGCAGCCGCGCCCGCCAGAACGGAGAAGCCGAAAAATATGGCCGCCCCCACACCGCCGTATGTGGCGTGGGCTATTCCGCCGCTCATGAAGGTCATTCTGTTGGCCATGGTGAGAGGTCCTATCAGGCCGATTGCCACCGCAATCAGCACGCCGGCAGTCAGTGCATGCAGAAAAAACGGCATCTCAAGCGCTTCAAGCATGCCTGCACTCCTCGTTGCATTCGATCTTTTTACCCATATCTCTCCAGAACTCCGCGCCGCAGTAGTGGCCTTCGTGGCCTCCCAACTGCCGTTTTATCTGATAGCGCGTATGGGAGTCTATCGTGTGCATTACGGCATTTCCGTTCACATATGCCGCATGTTTGGCAAAGCCCATAACCATGCTCATATCGTGGCTAACTACGATGATAGTCATTTTGCGGTTCAGCTCTTCGAGCAGTTCGAATATCTCCCACTGGCCGCTGAAATCTATGCTGGCGGTGGGTTCGTCGAGCATAAGTATGTCCGGATCGCCGCAAAGCGCCCTGGCTATCAGTACCCTCTGGCGCTCTCCACCCGAAAGTTCGGAGATCTTCCTGTCCGACAGGCTCTCCATCTTCACACGCTTCAGAGCCTCTTTCGCTTTTGTTCTCAAAGCCTCATTGTATCGCCTGAAGATGTTTCTCTTGTGCAAAACCCCCATCAGTACCACATCCATCACCGTTATCGGAAAATCGAGGTTGTGTCCGGTCTCTTGCGGGACGTAGCCGATCGAAGCCCCGTTTCGGCCCGGCTCCTTTCCAAAAAGCCTCACCTCTCCGCTCTCCGGCTTCAATATCCCCATCATAAGCTTCAGAAGCGTACTCTTGCCTCCGCCGTTCGGACCTATGATAGCCAGGAAATCCCCCTTCTCTACCCGTATGGAGATATTTTTCAAAACCGTCTCGCCGTCGTACGAGAAAGAGACCCCTCTAAGCTCTACCGCATATTCGCTCATCTGGAGGCTTCACACACTCTTTTTGCGACTTCGAGCAGGTTTTGAGCCCACTCTGCGGCCAGAGGATCCGCTATGACAATCTTTGCACCTATCGAAGAGGCCACCGCCTCCGCCGCCCGTCTCGAGAACTGCGGCTGAACGAAAAGCGCTCTGACTTCCTCCTCTTTCGCTTCTCGTACAAGCTCCGCAAGCTCTCTGGACTTCGGCTCTTTCCCCTCCGCCTCTATCGGGATCTGTTTCAGGCCGTACTCGTGAGCGAAATATCCCCAAGACGGGTGAAATACCATCATAGCCATCCCTCTGCACGGCTTTAGTATGCTCTTTAATCTCCTGTCCAGATCGTCGACTTCACGCTCAAAGAGTCGGAGATTTCTCCTGTATTCCGCCGCATGGACCGGGTCACTCTCTTCGAGTGCCTCGGCTATATTTCGTGCCATAATTTTCACAAGCGGCGGCGATAGCCAGACATGCGGGTCCAAAGAGTCTGCATGGATCGCATGGCGGGTTAAGCCGTGTTCATGCCCGTGGCGGTGACTCTGCATCGGCCGTTTCGCTATCCCTGCCGCCGTATCTACAACCCTCATCTTTCGGTTCTGCGCCGCAAAACGGGGCAGCCACGCCTTTTCGAACGGAACACCTATCGAGAGATAGAGCCGCGCTTTCGCTACCTTCTTCATCTGCGACGGCTTCGGCTCGTAGGAGGCGGGGCTGGCCCCGGGCGGCACCATCACCGTCACATCTACAAGGTCGCCGGCGATCTTTTCCACGAAATATTTCTGCGGCACTATGCTTACGATCACGTCCATTTTTGCCGACAAAATTGCCGGAAAGAGGAGCGCAATTACAAGAACGATCGTTCGTTTCAAGCTCTATCCTTCCCGTATTGACGGACCACATCATCCATTTTACGACCCATATTCAAAAGCACCATATCGGCCAGAACGAGCGCGGTCATCGCCTCCGCCACTACACTGCCCCTGATCGCCACGCAGGGATCGTGGCGCCCTTTCAACTCGCAGACCGCTTGAAGATGGACGGGGTAGGCTTGAAGTAGACTTTGATTTCGAGGGTATCGCCGCTGCTTATGCCTCCGAGGGTCCCGCCGGCATGGTGGCTCAAAAAGCCCTCTTTGCTCATCTCGTCGTTGTTCTGGCTGCCGAGCAGCTCCGCACTCTGCATACCCTCTCCTATCTCCACACCTTTTACCGCATTTATGCCCATCATCGCCTCGGCAAGGACGGCGTCGAGTTTGTAGTAGATCGGCTCGCCGAGACCCGCAGGCACGTTTACAGCCCTCACAAGCGCCGCGCCGCCGATGCTGTCGTGTGCCTCTTTGGCCCTTAGCACCGCCTCTTTCTGTTTCTCTTCCATATCGGGATCGAGGGCGAATATTTCGCTCCGTTCGGCATGGTCGAAGTCGTAATTTCGCGCCTCTACCCCTCCGATTTTGAATATTCCGCTTCTAACCGTTACGCCGATCTCTTTGAGCATCAGTTTGGCGACAGCACCGGCCGCCACCCTCGCCGCCGTCTCGCGCGCGCTGCTTCGCCCGCCGCCACGGTAGTCGCGTATGCCGTACTTCTCCCAGTATGTGTAGTCGGCGTGGCCGGGGCGGAAAAGATCTTTCACGTTTCCGTAATCTTTCGACTTCTGGTTGGTATTGAAGATCACCATCGCTATCGGGGTTCCGGTGCTTCTACCCTCGAAAACTCCGCTCAAAATCTCTACCCTGTCCGCCTCTTTTCGGGCGGTTGCGTAGGCGTTTTTGCCGGGGCGGCGGCGGTCGAGTTCCGACTGTATGAACCCTTCGTCTATCTCCAGCCCCGCAGGAACGCCGTCGAGCACACAGCCGATCGCCCTGCCGTGTGACTCACCGAAGGTGGTCATGCAGAAGCGCTTGCCGAATGTGTTGCTCATTTCGACTCCCCTTTGAGCAGCTTCAGTGCCGCACGGGCCGCTTCCTGCTGGGCCGACTTTTTACTCTTTCCCTTCGCCGTGGCAAGCAGCCTGTCGTTTACGTAGACCTGCACCTCGAACTCTTTGTTGTGGTCCGGTCCGAAAGAGTCTTTCAGCACATAGTCGGGAATTACGCCGAACTTCGCCTGTGTAAGCTCCTGCAGAGTCGTTTTGTAGTCTTTGAAGAGCGAACCGAGATCGATTTTGGGGTAGCACGCCTCTATGAGGTTTATGGCTATGCGTCTAACCTCATCCAGACCGGCTTCCAGATATATTGCGCCCATCAGCGCCTCGAAGGCGTTGGAGAGTAGGGAGGGCTTCTGCCTGCCCCTGTTGTTCTCTTCGGCGGCCGATATGTAGATGTAGTCTCCGAGACGAAGCGCATCGGCCAGCTTCTTGAAGCCCGCTTCGTTTACCAAAGAGGCCCTCATCTTGCTCAGCTCCCCCTCCCTTGCGTTCGGAAAACGGTTATAAAGATACTCGCCAACTATAAGATCGAGCACCGCATCGCCCAGAAATTCGAGTCTTTCGTTGTTGTACGGCTTTTTGTAGCTTTTGTGCGTAAGCGCCTCCACCAGTCTCTGCCTCTCTTTGAACCTGTACCCAAGCTGATCTTCCAGCGGTCTTAGCTCGTCCATGACACCCCCTTTCTATGCAAGGTAAGGGAACTCTCCACGGCCGATACGTCGGCCCGACCGTTTTCGATATGGACCTCCCCGTCTCTTCTATGCATTGCTCTGCTCCTTGATTTTTTCGGCACTTCTACGTGCCAGTTCGTCGCATCTTTCGTTCTCGGCATGGCCGTTATGCCCCCGCACCCATACCGCTCTTACCCTGTGCGGTTTTGCAGCCTCGATATACTCCCTCCAGAGATCCGGGTTTTTCACCTTTTTGAAATCTCTCTCTATCCAATCTTCGAGCCACTCGTTTATCGCTTTTACCACATAGCTGGAGTCGCTGTATATCGTAACGTCACACGGCTCTTTGAGTGCTTTGAGCCCCTCTATGACCGCCGTAAGCTCCATACGGTTGTTGGTAGTCATCGGCTCCGCGCCGCTGAGCTCTTTTTCGTGATCTCCGTAGCGCAGTATCGTCCCCCATCCGCCGGGGCCCGGATTTCCCAGACTCGAGCCGTCAGAGAAGATTGTAACCTGTTTCACCGTCAGCCTTTGTAATTTCTCTCTCTACCACCACGCTGTCGAGCGCAAGGCACCTGGGACACCTCTCGAAAGGGACCGGAAACTGCTGCTTGCAGCTGTCACAAAGATATGCAAACTGCAGGGTCGCTTTGTCGAATCCGGTCTTTTTTAGATGTCCGAGCATATCAATAAGGAACCAACCTATAGGTCTGGAGGGTTCTATGTCGCCTCTTGCTCCGAATATAGCCGAAAGCCTCGGACTCTCCTTTATCCTATCGTAATCTAGGTACGATGCCGGAAGGAACCAGAAGATATCTATAAGGCGTTCGATATCCTCCTCCTTCACCATCTCCCAGGCGCGCCGCGGCTCGTTTTTCAGGAGATATTCGAAGACTATCCGCTCGAACTTTCCGCTCTTTTCGTAGAGCGAAACGACCTTCCGGACCTTCTCGTCGTGCTCCAACTGCGAATCGGCCAGGACGCTTTTGAGTTCTAGGTAGAGCTTCAGGTCCGCCACATCGGCGCCCATCGTCTCGAGCGGTTCTATCACCTCTTTGGCCCTTTTGAAATCCTGCAGGCGCTCATAGACCACCATCAGGTCGTTAAGCACCCTCCTGTTTCGCGGATTTGAACGCAGTATCTGCAGAAACGTCGTGCGCGCCCTCTCCAGAAAACCCGCATGCATATACGTGGTACCTACAAGCTCCATAAGCTCGTAGGTGAGCGCTTCGTCTTCGCAGTGCTTGAGCAGGTAGAGTCCTATCTCGATCGCATTGTTGTACTCGCCGCTCTTCTCGTACGCTTTTGCCAAAAGAACCAGCGGCTGGGTGATGGTCGGCGAATAGGGCATCGACTCGAGGCTCTTTTTCACCCCCTGCGTCTCGAACCTGCGCAGAAACCTCTGAAGACGGCGGGATTTCCGGCTCTTCACATAGACACCCCACCAGTAGCTGACGATGGCTACGACAAATACCATTCCGGCTATCAACAGTACGGCAAAGAGCGGATCGCGGTAGTTTATCAGCAGGGCATCCACATACCGGCCTTTCCGAAATCAGGTAGTGGGCAGTGGGCAGTGAGTAGAGTAGATATTATCTTGTTTCTGCTCACTGCTCAATGCTCACCGCCATATAACTGTATGGCTATTTATTATATAATAAAACAATGATAGATAACAACTCCATAGAGCAGCTCAAGCAGACGATAGACATAGTAGATGTGGTGGGAAACTATGTCGAACTAAAAAAGAACGGCTCAAATTTCAAGGGCCTCTGCCCCTTCCACGACGAAAAGACCCCGAGCTTTATAGTGAGCCCCTCCAGACAGCTCTACAAATGTTTCGGATGCGGAGCGGGAGGCGATGCCATAAAGTTTCTGATGGAGTTCGAAAAGCTGAGCTACCCCGAAGCGATAGAGAAACTCGCAAGCCAATACAACTTCACGCTCCGATATACAAAGGGTCAAAACGGAGGAAACACCGAACGCAGGATTTTGGAGACGATAGGCCGCTGGTACCGCGCCAACCTCGAGCAGAACGAAACGGCGAAAGAGTACCTGAAAAAAAGGGGTGTATCCCTCGCCAGCATAGAGAAGTTCGGCCTCGGCTACGCCCCTTCGAGCGAAGAGACTCTCGCCTTTTTGCAAAGAACCATGATACCTTTTAACAAAGCGGAAGAGGTGGGGGTTCTGGGACATGAGCGGGGGCGCTACTACGCAAGGCTGATAGAGCGGCTTATCTTTCCTATCTTTTCACCCTCCGGAATGCCCGTGGGGTTCGGCGGCCGAACACTTACGAACCACCCGGCCAAATATATAAATTCGCCCCAGACCAAGCTCTTCAATAAATCGAGGCTCCTCTACGGCTACCACCTGGCCAAAGAGCAGATCTACCGTAAAAAGCGGCTCATCGTGGTCGAGGGGTACATGGATGTCATAATGCTACACCAGGCCGGTTTCGGCACGGCCGTGGCTACGCTGGGCACATCTTTGACCAACGACCACCTCCCGCTTCTGAAAAAGGGTGAACCGGAGGTGATCGTAGCTTACGACGGCGATGAAGCGGGAGTAAATGCGGCGATGAAGGCGGCACTTCTTCTGAGTCGCCACAACTTCGACGGCGGGGTAATACTTTTTGAGGGCGGAATGGATCCGGCAGACATGGTAAATACAGGCAACGCCGACGCCATCGAGGCGCTCTTCGCATCGCCCATCCCTTTCGCGAAGTTTGTCATAGAGAGGATGGCATCGTCTTATGATATCCGCACTCCGAAGGGTAAAGAGAGGGCTTTCAACAGCATCAGAAACTATCTCGCTTCACTCTCCCCTTTTCTGCAGGAGAGATACGTGCCGTATGCCGCCTCCATACTCGGGATAAGCGGCGCAAGGCTCAAGAGTGCGCATAAAAGAGAGAGCCAAACATCCGAAAGTTCCATACTGACGCTTTCGGACATAGCCGAAAAGAGTATCATAAAGACCCTCATAAAGACTCCGAGCCTTACCGACATGGTTCTGGATGTAATGGACAGCTCCATGTTCCATGCTCACAGAGAGGCCTTTGAAGCGCTTGTGCAGGGACGTGAGAGCAGTGAGCTGCTCCGAATAGACTTCGACGACTCCATAAAGGTATACAGCGAGGAGGAGCTCAAAAAACAGCTGATCTACTTTTTGAGAAGATACTACGAAAAGGCACTTGACATTATAAAAAAATATGATAAACTTCCCTTGGAAAAAAAGATGTTCTATCTTAGGAAATACAAAGACTACATAAACAAGCTCAAACGAGGAGAACTGGTACCATATGAAAGCCATAGCACTCTTTAGCGGAGGACTCGACAGCACCCTTTCGATGAAGCTGATAATCGACCAGGGCATCGACGTGATCGCTCTCAATCTCGATATAGGCTTCGGCAGCACAAAAAGCAGAAAAGCGCACATGCAAAACATGTGCGATCAGGTGGGTGCGGAGCTCAGGATTCTCGACATAAAAGACCAGTACCTGCGCGATATACTTTTCGACCCGAAGTACGGATACGGTAAAAACTTCAACCCCTGCATAGACTGCCACGGAAACATGTTCAGAATCGCAAGGGATCTGATGGACGAGTGGGGTGCAAGCTTTCTCATAAGCGGCGAAGTAGTGGGCCAAAGGCCGATGAGCCAGCGCCGCGAAGCGCTCGACCTGGTTACGAACCTATCGGAAACGCAGGATCTGCTCCTAAGACCCATGAGCGCCAAGCTGCTGCCGCCCACGCTGCCGGAACGGGAAGGATGGGTAGATAGAGAGAAGCTCCTCGGAATCTCCGGCAGAAACCGCGAAGTGCAACTCAAAATGGCCGAGGAGATCGGGCTGAAAGATTTCGAAAAGCCGGGCGGCGGTTGCCTTCTGACAGACGAAAACTTCTCCAAAAAGATCAGAGAGTTCATAAAGTACGATACCCTTGAAGTGGCGGATATTCAACTGCTCAAATACGGCAGGCACCTTAGACTGCCCGACGGTGCAAAGCTTGTGATCGGGCGCCACAAAGAGGACAACGAGATGATAGAGGCGGCCATAACACCCAAATACAGAAAGATAAAGCTGCTAAACGCCATCGGCCCCGTATCGGCGATAAGCGCGAACGCGACGGACGCGGACAAAGAGCTCGCCGCGAAACTTACGGCGACCTACGGAAAGACAAAACCGGAAGAGAGCTACGAAGTCGCCGTAGGCGACGAAGTCATAAGCGTAAAACCGTACGACTCCAAAGCGCCCGCGCAGAAATATTTTATAAATGCTTAAGCAGAGTTGAACTAAAATTCGACTCTCACAGGCGTGTGGGGCATTAGCTCAGCTGGGAGAGCGCCTCGCTGGCAGCGAGGAGGTCAGCGGTTCGAGCCCGCTATGCTCCACCATTGGAC
>JALSXE010000288.1:0-11580 GCA_027072755.1 Campylobacterales bacterium
GAGCGGGGGGCCGTAAGAGACGCTTTCATAAGAGCTGTCGGCAATGCGTTCGAAATCGCCAAAAAGGTCTGAATATTCAATAAAAATACTGCATTCGGAAAATAATTTGGTTTTCATCCGCATTAGGATAAATTTAACAATAGGAGCGCTTGGACCGTTAAATGATCTATCCGTTTTTTCGCAAAGGAGAAAAGCATGAAAATATTTAAACTGGCGGCAATGTATATAACCATCCTCTCGGCGTCACTATGGGGAATCACACTGACAGACGATTTTCAGCTCTCCAAAAACGGGTGGACACCCTCGGGAACAATACTTTATACAGCAGGATATCCTGTAAATTCCAAAGTTTTAAGAATCAACAACGAAAAAAGCTGGAAGAGCAAAACATACGACTTCGGCCCCTCATACGCCAATCAGACCGCAAATATAAGTTTCGATTTCTGGGGTGTGGGCGGCTGGGAAAACAGCGGCGGTGCAATCGACTATGTCTATGTAAAGGCAAACGGAATATCCATTGTCTATAACGGTACCCTGCCGGGTGCTAACGGGAACAAGCAGTATGTATACAAGCGGTACACCCTGACTGCAACCACCGACAGTAGCGGTAAGTTGACCCTTGCCGTTATGTATGACGTCTCGGCGCCGGGTGACGAATATGCGTTCATAGACAATGTCGAAGTCACCGTAAAAGATAATATGCCGGCCAAGATAACGGCGGTAGACGACTCTTATTTTACGACACCGGACAACCCTCTTACCGACAATCTGTTGAACAACGACTCGGGAGTCGGCATACAGGTCACCTCCTATACCGACCCGGCAAACGGAACGCTTCAAATATCTTCCGACGGAAACTTCACCTATACCCCCAATCCCGGCTATATCGGCACCGACAGCTTCACATACACGATAACCGACGAGAACAACCAGTCCGATACCGCTACGGTAACCATAGAGATAAACACCATCTTCACCGAGGGAATAGAACTTCCGTTTTATCTGATAAACCCTCCTGCTTCGCGCAACCTTGTAGGAGACTACAAAATCGCCGGAAACACCGTTTTGTGCCTGACGGAAAAGACTTCCGGCTACGGAGGGACATGCCACGGAGATACCGACTATCAGGATATTACGAGCAATATGCACGTAACCAAATATCTCGATATAGACAACGACGACTCGACCTGGAACTCCACATCTTCGTACGTTATGATACCCGACAGCTACAACCCCTCTACAGGTATCATATGGGCCGGGCTATTCTGGCAGGGACGCATCAGCGTCGACAAAAACTATCCGATACACTATGGCGTCGAAAACGGTTCCACATACGACCTGATCGAAGTCGGACAGGGTACGACCATAGGTATAGACGAGTTCGATATAACCACCACCGGCGCGACGGATATTAAACTAGACATAAACGGATACGGATACAACGATGTAAAGGCCAACACTTTCCACGTCTACGAAAGCAGCAACGGTCAGACCTACGCGGCATACGCGAACGTCACATCGCTATTTTCGGGAGGGGTGATATCTCCGGGCAAAAACACCTTTACCGTGGCGAACCTCACCACGATGGAGGGAAGGGAGCCCTCACCCGGGGCGTTCGGCGGATGGTCTCTCGTCATAATATATGCGGAAAACTACAAAAAGGGTACACCGAAGAACATCTCCATCTACAACGGGTTCATTTCGATCGGTACGAACAGCACACCGATAAAGATCAGCGGGTTCCGGCTTCCGAAGACCGGAAAGATCGATGCGCACCTATCCGTCTTCTCGGGTGAAGGGGAGTACAGGTACGGCCGCACTCCATACAACAATCGCGAAGACTGGATGAAGATAAGCGACGAAGAGACTACCGGATACGACTATATGCCGGGACTGGAGCCCGGCACCTTCGTAGGAAACCGCGACAACATGTTCGATGCTAGGCTCGACAACATTCTAAGAGACGACATCGTAAACGGAGTCGACAACAACCTCAGCACAAACAATGTCGGTGTGGATGTCGACAACTACGATATATCGGAACTGATGGAGAGCTACAGGGACAAAAACGAGTATGTGGACTCGGTCTATATCAAGATGTACAGCAACAACGACTACATCACACCCAGCATGATGGCCTTCTCCGCGGAGCTATACAAGCCCGCGATCTGTTACGACTACACTTTCGACATAGACGGCTATGTACTCGACAGCGCGGCAAACGACATAAACACGACGTTGCACCTGCAGGCGCCGGACAAGCCTCTTAGAACCCACCTGCTCGTAAGAAGCCTCGAAGGGGATTTCCCGCTCACCAATGCCGAATTCACCGCGGCGGTCAAAGATACATCCATGCTGACCTACAGGAACGGAAGTGCCGCGATCGCACCGAACAACATAAACGAGTACGAGCCGGCCGGGACCCGGGTGCACAACGAGAGCAACGAAGGGTTCAGCCTCTACTTCGGAGACGGCGCCACAGGCACACACGGGGGCGTCCTGAACTCCCACGAGAGCCACTACATCCTCTTCGACTACGATACCAACAGCTCTCAGCCCAAGCTGGAGACCTCATTCATCTTCGACGTAAACTTCACGGTCGATTACGGCAGCGGACCCGTTCCGATCTACAGGGAGCTGAACGAAGGGAGCAGGTGCCCTACATCCACGCTCTACGCTCCCGAGTGGGGAATCTTCAATATAATTAGCGACAAGAGCAAGCCGACAACATACAACCTTATAACCGAGGTCTCCGGAAGGCCGTACGCAGTCTACGGCGTCTTCTACGATGCAGATTTCGAGACTCCGAAAAAGATAACTACCGACATAGAGGTCGAGCTGATCAACGTAAACTTCTTCAGAAGCGATACGAACGCATCGTGCAACAACCCCGACTCGAACATATCGATCCCCCAATTCGCGAGATTCGACGACAGCGAATTCACGGACGCAATAAACCAGCAGACTCAGCTGGCGATGAGAAACAGCGCGTTCAGAATCTGGTACCTCGAGGACAACAGGAGCAGACTCGTCCAAAACCCCTGCGGGAGCAGAACGAACGAGAGCTGCTACAAAAATCTATACGACACCAAGTTCGCCTCTTTCGACACCCTCTGCGCAACGGACTGCGACGGCACCAAAGATCCCGGTACATGCTACAGTTGCCTGAGGAAATATTACGGTAAACCCCTCTGCTCGAGGGACAACTTCTCGATCAGACCCGAAAGCTACAGAGTCACCATATCGGACGAAAGCAGCTTTCCGATTCCTCGCAAAATGCAAATCATACAAAACTATACAAACACCTTCGCCGCCATAGCGGCCGACTACGACTACACCGTCGAGTACAACGCAACGCAGTTTAAAAGCGAAGCTCCGGCCCTGCGCTACATACAGGCATTCCCCGAACGCTACCCGGCGGGCAGGGTAGAGGAGAACTCGACTACCGTGGGGCTGATAAGCCAGTTCCCGGCCAACTTCAACTGCAGCAACGACAACAACAGAACCTACAGTCTGATCTTCTGGAACGGAAAGGGGAAAAATACTTTTAACCACGACGATGTAGGCTCCTACAGGTTCGCTTTGAGAGATTCGGAGTGGACAAAGGTCGACAACCCCGGAAGATGGGGACAGGACTGCATAAACTTCAACAACAGCGGCTACTACAATGTCCCCCTTACGGGCAAAGTGGGGTGCGTCATCTCTTCGAGTCTCGATGAGAACCATACGGACATAAACCTGAGTCTGAGACCTTACAAATTCGATATAAGCAATATAAACATAACCGCCCCCAACGACCGGTTTATATATATGAACGACCTGAGGGTCGACCACAACATGTCCATCGAGATCAGCGGTCCTGTTAGAGCGGAAGGAAGAAATGGCGCTCTCCTGAGAAACTTCTCGGCGCAGTGTTACGCACAGGATATCAACCTAACTTTCGAAAGGAGACTCAATCCGGCCGAAAGCAACCTGACGGCCCCCGCACTGCTTAGGCTATACGACATCAACACATCTGAAACCAATACGACAGACAACAGCGACGTAGATACCATAGCCGCCGAACGCTTCAGAAACGGGGTGTCGAACGCCAAGCTGGCCATAAACATAGACAGGGTCTCTTCCGTCACCGTCGAACCGATAAAGATAGACATAGACGATGTAAACGTTACCTGCAGCGACTATACGGTCTGCAACCACTTTGCCGAAATGGATAACAACCGTTCCGTCAAAGGGGGGAAACACTTCCCGCCGTTTAGCAGATTCATATATTACGGACGCCTCCACGCTCCCGACTACAGAACCGAAGAGAACAGCATAGATACGCCGATCTATGCGGAAGTATACTGCGACGGGATAGTGACGAACTGTACGGACTTCAACATCTCCCAGGCAAACGGGTGGAGGGAGAGCGTAGACGACGTGAACTGGTGGATAAACCCCTACCACGGTAACGGCGACGGTAACGTTACGGAGCTCAACGCAATGAAGAGGTTCTCCTCGTTCGATACTGCCATCAAGATCAACGGCCTGGGTTACCGCGACACCTACGAACACAACATCTCCAACGGAAGTTACTCACCGAAAGTCGAGTATACCGGTACTACAAAACCGCACAAGGTAAGAATCATAGTCGAAACCGAGCCGTGGCTCAGGTACCATAGATATTTTTCGGACGGAAGGGTATACTACGACATAACGTTCGAAGGTGTCGCCGGCAGCTGGGCGGGCATAGGAAAGCTAGGCAAGACGGTAGAGACCAATGCGAGCAAAAACACGAATAGAAGGATAGAGTGGTGAGAAGGGGATTCTCTATGATAGAGCTTATCGTCTCTATCGTAGTTATCGGTATAGCTTTCATGAGCATACCTCTGATCCTGACTGAAACATCCAAAAATGTGGAGACCTCTTTCAGGCAGGAGGCGGTCATGGCCGGCCTGACCCAGGTCGTCAACATCATGAGCTACAGGTGGGACGAGCAGGAGACGAACGAGAGTCTCAACGGAAGCTACGCAAAAATTCTCGATACCGCCTATACATCGTCGCTCGGGTGCATAAATTTTGCGGACGGAAGGCGCAGGATAGGAAATTTCAAAGGCAAGGCGAGGCGGAAATGCTACAACACCCCCAGATGGGCGACCCCTCCGTCGGCTCTCGGCAGCGACTCCGGTGATCTCGACGATATAGACGATCTTGTAAGCGGCGACAGCGTACTCATAAGCAGCGAAGGCAACAACTCAGAAGACTACAAAAGATCCTACTCCTCGACTATAACGGTCTCCTACATTTCCGACAATCTCGACCCGACCACCTCTTATGCGGCCAGCGAGATCAACGGCACCATAAATAGCGCCCCGGTAACCAACATCTCCACGAGCATCAAGATGATCGCCTCTACCGTAACGTCGCAAGACGGCGATACGATCAAGCTCGTAGCGTTCAGCGCCAATATAGGAGAGGTGAGTTACCTCTCAAGGAGGGTAGCGCCGTGAAATTGGTGCGAAGGGCGTTTACACTTGTCGAACTCGTCTTTGTCATCATGGTCTTCGGCATAATCGCCGCCATCGGCTCGGAAGTCTACGTAAAGATTTACGAAAACTATCTGATCACGAGGTCGATGAACTCCCTGCAGACGAAAACGGAGACGGCCCTCGAGCAGATCGCAAAGAGGCTGCAGTACCGCATAAAGTCTTCGGTAATCGGGGTCAGATCAGACCTGAGTACGTTTATAGCCGCCTCAGACCCCGATATGGACGACAACTACACAATACTCGAATGGATCGGCTACGACGAAACGGGCCTAAAAGGCGTCTACGACCCGGCAATGAACTACTTCGTCCCGGGATGGAGCGGTTTTATCGACCTCGAATTCTCTTCCGGCATAGTTCTCTCTACGCCCGGCAGCAGGCTATTGAGTCTTGACAACATAATAAAAAAGCTCTCCGACAACAACTCCACCATAGCCGACGCCGCTATAATATTTCCGGATACCTGGGGCGACTTCAACATATCCAAATACGGCTGGCACGGTAACAGCAGCGATTATGACTACAACGTAAGCGTCATAGACGACACCCATTTGCAAATAACCGATCTGACCCCGCCGGCAGAGATATATGAGCGGTACAAACTGGTCTGGACGGCATTCGCTATAGCGCCCGATCCGATCAACTGCAAAAGAGAGTGCGACCTTGTACTCTACTGGAACTACCAACCGTGGCACGGTGAACAGTTCGACACGGCGCCGAACGTATTCAAAAATCTTCTTGTGGAGAATGTCACTACGTTCAAATTCAGGCAAGACGGCGACGTCATGCGTATAAAGCTGTGTGCGGGCGAAAGGGTGGTAGACAACAACATCTCGGTATGCAAAGAGAAGGTGGTGTTCTGATGCGCAGCGGATTCACACTCCTTTCGGCGATCTTCCTGATGGTGCTCATAGCGGTGCTAATGATGCTTACACTCTCGCTCTCTTCGCAGACGACGAAACAGACTAGCGACCTCTACCTGAGAGAGCAGGCGCAGCTGCTTGCAAAAAGCTCCACCGAACTCGCACTGTTGGCGATATCGGCCCACGACAACACCGTCGACTGTATAAACGAGATGAACCTGGACTACCCGGGTGTCGGAACGGGATACAAGATAAATATGAAACTCTTCTACATGGGAAACGGAATGCCCGCATCGTGCAACCTCCTAGACAACTTCATCTTAACCGCCGACTCGAACGGCACCGTCTTGATCGATACGACCGTAACCTACAGGGACGCCGAGACAAACGAGACGGTACGATTCCACCGCCGCACAATACAAAAGCCTTAAGCCACTGTTTGATACAATGTCGCTGAACACACTATTTAAAGGAGTTATACGATGAATATCAGCATCGTTGGTCGCCATTTCGAGCTGACCGATGCCATAAAAGACCATATCGAAAACGCTATTGACGGTCTGAAAAAGTACAATCTCGACATCATCTCAACCCGTGTCGTAATAGATGCGGACGAGAGGAACGGAAAGAAGGGTTACAGCGTCGAGTTCGTAATCCACATGGCAAACAAAAATACGGTAGTGATCCGCCAGAAAGACAAGGATGTCTACGCCGCCGTAGATCTCGCGATAGATCGCGCGCAGAAGGTCCTCAGACGACACCACGACAAAGTGACGGAGCACAAGTCTGTCCGGCCGGACGAGCTTGCTGCCGCTCACGAAGCGGAGATAGCGGCGGCACTTGCCGACGATTCGGACGAGATAGTACCTATGGAGCTCGACCTCTACAAGCCTCTCGAGATAGAAGAGGCGCTAAATATGCTAAAAGCGTCTCCGGACAAACAGTTCATCGTATTCAACGATATAGACGGGAAAATGCGCGTACTCTACAGACGCGGAGACGGGCGTTTCGGACTCTACTGAGACCGGAGCCGGCGCGTATAGCGCCCGCTCGCCTCTTTCGCCCTCTTTACGATCCCTTCGTCTTCGGCCATATCGAGCCACAGAAACTCCTTTCCGCTCTGAATCTTTCCTCCCAAAATATCGCCCGATCTTCTGAACTTCAGATCGAGTCTTGCAATCTCGAAACCGTCCTTCGTCTTGATGAAAGCTTTAAGCCTCTCGTTGTCGGGGGTATTGGTAAACAGAAAACAGTAGCTCTTCAGACCGGTCCTGCCCACGCGCCCTCTGAGCTGATGCAGCGTGGAGAGCCCCATCCTTTCGGCCCCGGCTATAACGATAGTTGAGAGCCTGGGTAGAGAGATGCCTACCTCTATGACGGTAGTAGATAGCAGAATACTCCCTCTTTGCGCAAACTCCTGCAGCACCTCCTCTTTGAGCCTGTCTCTGCCGTGGGTAACGTAGACTCCGTCGAAGTTACTCCTCCAGAACTTCTCGCTCTCTTCGAGGGAGAGGTAGCCGATATGTTCACTCTCCTCCACAAGGGGGTAGACCACGAGCACCTGCCTCCCTTCGGCTATCTCCTTTTCTATATGCTCTTTCACCTTTGCGAAATCGCGTCTGCCTACGATTTCGCTCTTCACATCCTTCGCGAAAGGGGTGGACCCTATCAGCGAAATATCTATCAGCGCAGAATCGAGCATCGCCTGTGTTCTTGGAATCGGTGTAGCCGAAAACTGCAGGTAGTGGGGTCTTCTTTTGCCGTCGGAGTGGAAATTTTCCAACATTTTGCGCTGCTCGGTACCGAAACGGTGCTGCTCATCCACCATAATCAGGTCCGCTTCGGGCAGATCCCTGTAAAGAATGGCGTGCGTTCCTACGATAAAGTGAGCACTCGAGGGGTCGCCCCTTTCGCCGCCCTGGGTGACGAGCGCTATATCGACATACTCGGGAAGCCACTTTTTCGCCTCTTCGTAGAGCTGTCTGGCAAGTATGGAAGTGGGTGCCATCAGTATCGACCTGTGCGGGTAGGCTATCATCGCGGCGGCCAGAATCACCATCGTCTTCCCCGACCCGACATCCCCTACCACCATGCGCCTTGCAGCGGCCGGGCCGCGCAGATCCGCGGCTATATCCGAAACAGCCCTCTTCTGCCCTTCGGTCAACTCGAACGAAAGCCTCTCCAAAAAGGGCCCGATACTCCCTTTCAGGGCTCTTTTGGCCTCGAACCTTATCCGTTTGACGCGCATTCTCGAGAAGTAGTCGAACGCCTCGGCATATTTCAGAGCCTCCAGAGTTTTAGGGCCGATTCCCCCATGTTTCCGGTAGAGCTCAAGCCACTTCCCGTCCGGTCTGTGGGCCCTCGTAATCAGCTCTGCCGCTCCCTTCTCGAGCCCCTCCTCCACAAGACTCTCCACACTCACGAGCTCCTCTACGATCCTCCTGTAGATATCCTGCCTCATTTTGCACCTGTATCGTGGAACTATTTTACCGGTTTTAGAGACGATTTTCGGGTTCGTCATACGAAGCTTCCCTCCAAAGAGCTCCACCCTGCCCTGAAGAAAGTGCCTCGTACCGGGTTTGAAGAGTGCAATGTGGTAAGGTTTGGGGTGAAAGACGGATATCTCTATAACCCGCTCGCTCGCGGGGCTCCTGACAGCGACCCGTAGCCTTTTGGGGAGTCTTGTTACAGAGAGAACCTCCGCCTCAATAGTATTTGTCTTCGAAATCTCCACTCTCTCGCTGAGCCTTGTATCGCTATATGAGTGCGGGATGTTTATAGCCAGCTCTATTAGCGACGAGAATCCGGCTTTTGCAAGAGCCTCACTTTTTCTCATCTGTGATGATGGCGAAAGAGAGCTTCAGTATCTCCGGGTGCGATTTTATAAAAGCGTTGAGATCTTCGAGTTTCAGAGCCTCTATAAGCTCCAACTCCCTTTTTGTGTAGCCCAGCCCGAGACCTTTGTAGTATTCGTTGAAGGCTCGGCCCAGACGCTGCGAAAGTGTCTCGTTTCTAAGCGGCTCCGAGCCGAGCAGGAACATCTTCGCATCCTCCAGCTCTTTTTCGCTGACTCCCTTTTCGACGAAATCGGCGATCACCTCTTTGACGACCTTTACGGCCTCATCCCGGCTCTCGAGCTTTGTCTGCAGATAGCCGCTGAAGTAGCTGCTGCTCCTGTTCAGAACGATCCTGCCGTATGCTGAATAGGCAAGCCCCCTCTTTACTCTCACCTCCTCCATCAGCCTGCTTCCGAAACCGCTGCTTCCCAGTATGAAAGCGGCCACTTTCGCCTTGTATCGTTTCGGATCGTCCACACGCATATCGAACGGGGAACCGAAATAGATGTAGGCCTGGTCGGTAGCCCTCTTTTCGCTCTCGGTTTTTGCGGCATCGCTCGCTTTGAAGTACGGAAGCGGCTCCGCCTCTCCCGCATCGAGACTCTTCAGGGCACCTTTTGCATACTCCTTCGCCTCTTCGAGCGTCATCGCTCCTCCTATAACCACAATGGCACGGCGAAGGACCAGATGCTCTTTCAAGAATCTCCTGACCTGCTCCAGCTTCAGAGACTCTATCGCCTCTACGGTTCCGTCCGCAGGATCGGCAAGCGGCGTACCTTCGAAGAGGAGTTTTTTAAGAAGCAGACTCGCCTGGTAGTCGTAGTCGCTCTCTTTGCGCATCAATGAGCCTATGGTCGTCGCCTGTACCTTTTTAAAACTTTTAGGCGTAAGGTTCGGGTCTTGCAGGAGTGACGAGAAGAGTTCGACCCCTTTTGCGAACTCCTCCTTCAGACTGCCAAGTTCGAAGACGAACGTCTCCGTTCCCGTATGTGCGCTTAGGCTAATCGCCCTCTCTTCGAGCGCTTTGGCGAAACCCGTACTGCCGAGGGTTTTGGTGCCTTCGTTCATCATCCTGGCCGAAAACTTCGCCAGGCCGGCATGCCCGTCGTCCGCCAGAGAGCCGCTGTAGCCGAAAACCACCTGCATGGAGGCTATGGGCAGAAGCCTCTCCTCCTCGAAAATAATAGGGACTTCGACGCCGTTTATCTCAACTTTGTCCAGCAAAGCACTCATTAAAACTCCTTGAAAAAGCGTCAGAAACAGAACTAAGCTTTTAAACACTCTCATATTTCCACAACCTCTTCGGCGATCTTGACGTCCGGTGCGCTTTTAGAGCCGCAAACTCAAAAGCTGCGCTCAAAAGGTCTCCAGTATCTCGTAGGCTGTATTTCGCTTCGCGGGAGTTTCGCCGATATCTTTTATGAGGCGTATCATCTCCTCCTGATTCATTCGATTGGCGGCTCCGGCGGCTTTTACGACATTCTCTTCCATCATCGTGCTTCCAAGGTCGTTGGCGCCGTAAAGAAGGGCCATCTGGCCGATGTAGCTGCCCTGCGTAACCCATGAGCTCTGAATGTTTTTGAAGTTGTCGAGAAAGAGGCGGCTTACGGCCAAAAGCCGCAGATAGCGGTTCGGGCTCGTTTTGTGCGTGACTATCCCTTCGCGCTGCAGCTTCGTGTTGTACGGCTGGAAACTCCACATAATAAACGCCCTGAATCCGCCCGTTTCATCCTGCAGATTCCTGATCAGGTCCCAGTGCTCCACAATCTCTTCGTCGCTCTCCACCGTTCCGAACATCATCGTGGCCGTCGACTTTATTCCGTTTTTGTGCGCAAGCCTGTGGACATTCAGCCAATCTTTCACATCTATCTTCTTCGGCGCTATTATGTCCCGCACCCTGTCGCTCAGTATCTCGGCACCGGCTCCAGGAATCGAGCTGAGCCCTTTGGCGGCCAGCCTTTTGAGCACCTCCTCGACACTTATACGCGAGACTTTGGCTATATAGTCGATCTCAACGGCGCTGAAGCCGTGTATCGTAACGGTAGGAAATTTTTTATGGATATGCTCTACAAGATCTTCGTACCACTCTATCTTGAGCTTCGGATGCACCCCGCCCTGAAAGAGAATCTGCGTTCCCCCTATCTCCAGGAGCTCTTCGATCTTACGGTCGATCTCTTCGAAACTGAGCACGTAGGCGTCGTCATCTTTGCCGTGCCTGTAGAATGCACAGAAGTTGCAGTCTACCCAGCATACGTTGGTATAGTTTATGTTTCTGTCTACGACGAAGGTGGTTATCTTTTTCGGATGGAGCCTCTTTTTGACCTCGCTCGCCATCTCTCCGAGACTTTTGAG
>JALSXE010000289.1:0-2986 GCA_027072755.1 Campylobacterales bacterium
GAAGTATATAAACCGAAATAAGAATGAGAGAGCGCTCGTGCAGCTCCTCTTTGAACTTCCACTTGCCAAAAGCTCCAAGCGCTACGAAAAAGTATATACCCAAAATGGAGAGCAGAAGAGACAACATGAGGCGATTATAGTATAATTTATATAGATTGGAGCACAAAACCGAAAGAGATTTTCAACCGCTGCCTGAAAAGAGCGGGTTGTCGTATCGACTCCGGAGAGATTGACAAATATTTGCGGCATCGCCGTTATAGCGTACCGAAGGGTCCGTGCAGTATAATACACCTGTAAGATGGGGTCACTATCTGTGCACCCCGGATATGCTATCGGGAATGGAGGGAATAATGGAAAAAGATGCGATCATGAAGGAGCTTCGGGCTTACGAAGATAGAAGAGACGAGTTCTACAGGTTTCTAGATAAACATATACCTCACGATGCAACTACAGGGCTTTACGACTTCCGCAACAAGGTTATGCTCGATGCCGAAAAGGTCTACGAACTCTTTCATAAGCTCGACTACCAGGCCAGGAAGATTCGGGGAATCGTAGTCAACGAGATTTTGGAGAGAGAGCAGAGTTGACACTTCTCTTTCTTCTCATAGCCGCTGCCGCGGGTGTCGTGGTGCTGGTTTACGAAAAGAGACAGCGTGACGAGAACCTGCAGAAGTTTCAGAACTACGTTGCCGGCCTTGTAAACACCGAGGGGCTTACAGGGCAGGAGAGGTTAAAGAGTGTCATCGAGCTTTTCGGAAGCAACGGTTATAAAATCGAGGAGATAGAGGGCGATCTCGTTACCGCGAGCAGGCGGGAGTTCAGTGTGGGTGCCGCACTGCTTTGGCTGTCGGCTGCGGGGGTCGGTCTGATTATCTATCTGATCTACTACTTTTTGAAAAAACCTGAAAAGATGGTCGCGGATCTTCAAAAGGGGACTATCCGTGCCTGAGTGCCCTTGCGGATCGGCGGCTTTATACGAAGAGTGCTGCGGCAGGTATATCGAAAGAGGGCTCAATCCGCCGACCGCCGAAGCGCTGATGCGTTCACGCTACAGTGCTTATGTTAAGGGTGTACCTGAGTATATAGCCCAAACGGCGCTCGAACCTCCCCCGATCCGGGAGATCGTGAAGGCGATCGAAGAGACGGAGTTCCTCTCTTTAGAGCTCATAGAGACGAAGAGGGGAGGGGCGCTTGACAAAAAAGGGGTCGTAGAGTTCAAAGCCCGCTATGTCACAGGGGGAGCGGAGGGTGTTTTGCACGAGCGCTCCGCTTTCGTAAAAAAAAGAGGGGTCTGGCTCTACGACGAGGAGGGCTCTCTCGTCATGTCGTAGCTTCTACGGCTCACACTTTCGCCAGGTCTTCGAAGGCGCGTGCGTTCCTTGGACGGTTTATCAGCATCTTCGAGTACTCGTCGAGGAATCTGAAGTACGACTCGGTTAGCGTGGGGTCTACGTCCGATGCGCTCTCGAGAAGCACTTCCCTCCAGGTGCCGAGCCACTCCGTTCTATGTTTTTCGTTTATGCTGAAGGGTTTGTGCATCTTTATCTGGTCTACATGCCCCATCTCTTCGCTGTAGCGTTTGGGCCCTCCGGCGATTTCGGCGAAATATTTGCCGTTGTGCTCCTTGATCTTCTCTATCTCCTCATCTTCCTGCGGAAAGAAAAAGGCGATATCGCTCTCGACAATCTTGTCGTAAAAGAGGCCAATCATCTCTTTGAACCCCTCTTCGCCGCCGACCGCTTCGTAGAAGCGCGGGTCGGGCAGCGGAATCTCCTCTTCTTTCGGGATGTTCTCTGGATCGTAGGGTGTGATTGTAAGTTCCATACTCTCTTCTCCGGATATTTTGTGCTACTTTACCATACTAAAAAGAGTTTTACGATAAATTATTCCATTAATTAACCAGAAAAAGATGAGGATGATGAAATTTGTAATACTCGATACCGAAACCACCGGCGCGCAGGAGCAGGACCGTATATGCCAGCTCGCCTTCATAGTGGCCGAGCCGCAGCTTGTCGGGACGGTTGTCAGTGAGATACACGAAGATCTCTGCAAACCTCCCCTGCCCATCTCGTACGGAGCGATGGCGGTTCACCATATAACCAACGAGCAGGTTCGGGACAAGCCTTTGTGCACCGAAACGGAAAGCTGGCGGCGTCTTCTGGAGCTAAACAGGCCACAGAACTACCTTGTTATCCAGAATGCCGAGTTCGATCTTGCGATGCTCGAAAAAGAGGGTTTTGTCTCGAATATGGTGCTTATAGACACACTTCGCTGTCTGCGGCACCTCTATCCCGATCTGGAGTCGCACGGTCTGCAGTATGTACGCTATGCGTTCGGGCTCTACAAAAGCGAAACGAAGGAGGCCAAGTCCGCGGGAGTCAAAATTCAGGCGCATGACGCGCTTGGTGACGTTCTGATTCTCAAGCTTCTTTTGGATCTGCTTCTTGCCGAGCATAGTGCGGACGAACTTGCCGAATTGACGAAAAAGCCCATAACATACAAGACTTTCAGATTCGGAAAATATAAAGATGAAGATATCGTAGAGGTCGCAAAAAAGGATCCGGGCTATCTGGAGTGGATGCTGACGGAAAAAGAGGGTGGAGAGGGGCTCGACGAAGATTGGCGCCAGACACTGGAAAATGCGCTAAAAATTGCGGAAGAAGAGGCGGTCTGGCTCTTTCCGTTCGGAAAGTACAAGGGGCAGAGCATAGAGGAGATAGCATCGCACGATATAGGTTATCTTAGATGGAGTCTCGAAAACATGGACAAACTCTCAGACGGAATGAGAAGGGCGATATCGAAGGTTCTTGGTGATCTGTAGGCGGCGGTTCGAAAAGGCAATAAAAAATGCCGGATACCAAAAGGAATCCGGCGAAATGAAGCTTCCGCTTACTTAAGACCGTGGATATACTCGGCAAGAGCCTGGATATCGGCATCGCTGAGAGACTGAACCTGGCTCTTCATCATCATACCCATACCGTGGGCG
>JALSXE010000290.1:0-2980 GCA_027072755.1 Campylobacterales bacterium
GCCTCTTCTTAAGGCCCAGGCGCTGATAGAGGCGGCCGCCAAGACCGCGAAAAAAGATAAAGAGCAGGCCCTCAAGCATCTCGAAGCGGCCAAAAATGAGCTCAAGATCGCCGAAGCGCTGGGTTACACGAGCGGAAGCGACACAACGTACAAGATGCTCGATGATGCGATAGAGGCGGTAGAGAAAGAGATACGCGGTAAAAACAGGGCCGAAAAGCTGTTTGAGGATCTGATGGAGAAGCTCAAGGAGTTCAAAGAGAAGGCTCTAAAGAGAGTAGAGAGCAAAAAGAGTAGCTGATGGAGCCGAAAGAGAGGATAGAGTGGCTCATATTCGACGAAGAGACCCTTAAAAAGCAGAGCGGCCTGATAATAGGCTTGGGTGCCGTAACGGCGCTCATAGGGGTTGCCGGCATGGTCGCCCCGACGATCTTTTCGCTGGCCGTAGTCACATTTCTGGCATGGTTGTTTCTCTTTGGCGCCATCGTGCAGGGGTATGCCGTGTACAAAAGCTATCGCCGCTCCTACGGTGCGTGGCTAAAGCCCGTGATGTCGCTGATCGCTTCGGTTTTACTGCTGCTCTTTCCCGTAGAGGGTGTGGCCGCGG
Source organism: Campylobacterales bacterium (assembly GCA_027072755.1). Lineage (GTDB taxonomy): Bacteria > Campylobacterota > Campylobacteria > Campylobacterales > Hydrogenimonadaceae > Hydrogenimonas. The sequence continues at coordinate 605 of JALSXE010000290.1, forward strand.
TCGGTATGTTGCTGGCGGTATATCTGCTTGTAGACGCCTATTCGAGCGTAACGTTCGGATGGCAGTACAGGCCCAACAGAGGCTGGTGGGTAATGGTCCTGAACGGGCTTTTGTCGGTTCTGCTGGCCGCTGTTTTGCTGGCATCGTGGCCGCTCGGTTCGCTGGTGCTGGTGGGTCTGTTTGTGGGCATAAGCCTCTTTTTCGACGGCGTAGCCCTCGTAGCGCTTGGAATAGGCGCCAAAAAACCGGCCGGTTCCGGGAGTTCGGAAGATACAAAAAAGGAGAAGAGTGATGAAAGTTGAAGGAGCCTATAAAATAGAGCAGATATTCAAGAAAGCGGCCGGTCTGAGGCTGCCGAAAAACAGAGTGAGCGAGATCGAAGAGAAGATCGACGCCAAACTCTACGATATGCTTCTGGTCGCCCAGGAGAATACGGGCTATAACGGCAGAGACGTTATCTGGCTGAGCGACATGCCGCTTACAAACGCCATAAAAAGATCGGTTTCGGAGTTCGAAAAGATCGAGGAGGAGCTCGAGCTCAAGCCGATTCTGCAGAGGCTGGCCATTCACCCGCCGCTGAGGTACGAGATGGAGGTGGCGCTGGAGAAGAGACTGCCTGAACTTGCGGGGGTGCTAATATATATTCTGGCAAAGATAACCGCAGAGTTTTCGCCAAATGACAATACGGCCTCTGAAGATGAATTGAAAAGAGCATTCAGGGTTCTGGATATGACTGTCTGATACATTTCTCGTAACTTTGGTTAACCTTTATCTGATGTTATGCAAATTCCGGGCTAAGCTCGTAATTTGGCAGGTGGTGAGCGGCCCTACAACCCCCTGAAGCTTCGAAATCATAGATTTCGAGACGATTTTACGCATTTTGCGCAAAATCGGTTTGTAACTTTGGTTAACCAAGCAGTGATAGAATTGTCTATATCAAAATATTGAAGGAGGTTTGCCATGGGTATGCCGATGCTGGGAGAGAAGTTTCCGTCCATAGAGGTTCAGACCACACACGGTCCGATGAAGTTTCCCGAAGACAAAAGCGGCAGTTGGGTCGTGCTCTTCAGCCATCCGGCCGACTTTACACCCGTCTGCACCACAGAGTTCGTTTCTTTTCAGAAGCACAAGAAACAGTTCGATGAGCTCGGTGCCGAGCTAATCGGCTTCTCGATAGACCAGGTCTTCAGCCACATCAAGTGGGTGGAGTGGATAAAAGAGAAACTCGATGTAGAGATAGAGTTTCCGATAATAGCAGGTACCGATACGCTCGCCGAAAAGATCGGAATGCTTCATCCCGCGAAGGGTACGAACACCGTCAGAGCGGTCTTTGTAATCGACCCCGAAGGCGTAGTGCGAACGATTCTCTACTATCCGCAGGAGATAGGACGAAACATAGACGAGATAGTTCGGGCCGTAAAAGCCCTGCAAAAGAGCGACGGTGACGGAGTGGCCACGCCTGCCGACTGGCCCAAGAACGAGCTTATAGGCGACCGGGTTATCATACCGCCTGCTACCGACTGCGAAACCGCAAAAGAGCGCAGCAGCAAGTATGAGTGTTTCGACTGGTGGTTCTGCCACAAGCCGCAGTGACTCTTCCGGGCCTTTCGGCCCGCTCTCCAGAAGTCTCCGGCCGCATCCTCTATATAGTTTTGTTATAATGCCTTATTCCGGATAGCGCTCTATCAAACAGCGGAAAGGGGACTCCATGCATCATGTGGTAATCATAGGGGGAGGCTACGGCGGGTTGAAGGCCCTTGGGGTGCTTGCGGGCAGAAAAGGGGTTAGGGTGACCCTCGTGGATCGCCACCCCTACCATTTCCTTCAGACGGAGGGGTACGACCTTATAGCAGGGAAGGTCCCTTTTGACTCGACGATAATAGGCCTGCGATCGTTGTGTGCAGGGTTCGCCGACAATGTGGAGTTCCTTCACGCCGTCGCCAAAGATGTCGACTTCGACAAGAAGTCGGTGCTGTTCGAAGAGGGCGAGCCGCTCTCCTACGACTACCTGATAATAGCTGCCGGGGCGGTAACCCGTTTTTTCGAATCGATAGAGGGGCTTCGCAACTACTCTTACGGAGTCAAGAGCCTGAGGGGTGCGCTTAAACTTAAAGAGTTTTTCGAACAGGAGCTCTACAAGCGGCTCGAAAGTGCTTCACATGCGAAAGAGTGCTACTCCATCCTTATCGGCGGCGCAGGCCTCTCAGGCGTGGAGATAGCCGCCGAGATGCAGGCCTACTTCAACCGTTACTACCGATCGAACGCCCTTGCGTGCGGAAAACTGCGCATCCATCTCGTAAGCGGCGGTGAAACGATCCTTAAAGGGCTTCACCCCTCAGTCGTAAAAGCGGCGACGAAGCGGCTTCAGGATCTGGG
>JALSXE010000291.1:0-2964 GCA_027072755.1 Campylobacterales bacterium
TCAACCTTATGGACAATATCTTTTCACTCTTCATACACGACTCTTTCGCTATCTTCTCCGCTTTTGACGGGGAGATATTCGCAAACGAGCGCAGCTTCTGGCGCTTGCCCATAAAGGGTCTTGCACTATATTCATATCTAAGCAGCGCCGCATACTGAAGGTCGGTAAGCAGCGCCTGGCCTGCCGGCAGCTGTATAAGCACGGCCGATAACAGAAGAGAGAGTCTGAACATATTTATCTCCTTCCAAATGTTCCACACCTTTTTTTGGCGCCACGGATCGTATAAATGGCCAACAAGGCGGATCTACGGCTGCAACATAAAATCTCTCATATCGAAACAGAGAACGCTGGTTTTCGAAATAAAATAGGGGTCAGTAAAAGATTAAACTGTTTTTGGAGGTATAAAAGGCGGTTTTAAAGGTCTATCTTTGAAATTCAGGAGGTAAGAGAAGTGTAGTTTGGAGCCCAATTCGGCAATGAGCGGGTTTTCTATCTGCTCATTGAGTGCAAGCATATGAAAAGCCTGGTGCTCTACCGTCACTACATTCGTATTTAGATGCTGTGTATAAAGATGTACGGATGTATCTGCCGGTATGGCGTCATGCTGTCCCGTTATATAGTCGTGCATAACGAAACAGACCATGAACAGCAGCATGATTTTGCTTACAAGATGCCTGACTCTTCTCATGCGACAAGTATAACAGAAAAAAGTTTTCCACAGTGGTCAAAAAAGGTGCTAAATACTATATTTAAATAATCTTTAAGCAGCAGGAAGCCTGTATCTTTTTCAAAAATTTGCTCAAAAGAGCGATCTTCACACCGTTCACACGTCCCGCTGTTTTTCTCCAAAAAGTCTCTTTGGCACCCATTTTCAATCTATTGGCTCTATTGCCGATGTGGCAAAGTTGGCAAGATCGGTCCGAAGAGCAATCTACAGGTTTAAGCGGCGGCAGGGCGCACATATAGTGCCAAATTCAAGGTTCGGTCCGGATTATAGGTAACGGGGCGATTTACTAAAACGCTCCCTTGTTTCTAAGCTCGGCTATCTCCGTCTCGACCATAGCGTCTATCATCTGCTTGTAGATGTCGGCTACCATGTTCGGAGATACACCGAGAGTGAGCGCCTTATGGCGGACATGGTTCAAAACATCCTCTATCCGCTCGTCCGCCTTTATCTCATCTACCGTATGTTTAAAATGTGCAGCCTGTTTTATGTAGTCGTTGCGCACCGCTATGAGCTCAACTATCTTCTCGTCGACCTTGTCCACCTCTTTGCGCAGCTCTTCAAGGGTTTTACACTCTTTCACTTTCATATTTTCAAACCTCTCTCGATATTATTACGGGGCTATGGAGCCACGGGGACGCTTTTTCACCCCGCCGATTCCCTACTCGACCAAAAATCCGCTTAACGATCAGTTACAATCAGCATATTTTATCCAAAAACTCCCCACTTTCGCGGTAGCGCCTGAACTCTTCGTAGAGCTCACCGCACTCACAGCTCTCCATAACACCGTTTCTGATATCTTCGACCATTTCGACAAGCGACCGGCTAAGATCGTCGATCTGAAAAACTCTATATTCGTCGCCTTCAAGCTCATAAGCGCTGCAAGCGCCCTGCAAAAAAGAGAAGATCGCCGTTTATGCAACTGATTTTACGCAGAAAGCGTAAAATCATCTCGAAATCTTGGATTTCGTAGCTTCAGGGGGTTGTAGGGCCGCACAGGCCCTGCCAAATTACGGGCTTTGCCCGGAATTTGCGTAACATCAGTTATGTACGTTTCGAGCTTTTCACACGCCTTCACTTCCCCCTTCGGATTCGATCATTTTGACCAGCTCTTTATATATCTCAGAGCACTCCTCTTCGCTCACATCGTTATCTTCTATATCGCTCAAAAGCGCCAAAAAGGAGCTTCTTAGCTCCTGCAGCTCGGCGTATTCGGCTTTCGAATCCTCGTTTGCCTCTTTAGCTTCGGCAATCTCTTCGAAGAGCTCGTCGATCATCTCTTCCACATCGGGAATCACTTCTATCTCGAGCAGTTCTTTAAGATCTTCACATCCCGCCATGATTCATCCTTCTTATTATGTTACTCCTTTTGCGGGCAAAGCCCGCAAAAGGGCAGGGACTAAAGTCCCTACAACCCCCTAAAGCTTTGAAATCTCTGATTTCAAGAGAGCGTTACGCTTTCTCTGCAACCTCGGTTTGAGCTTGAAGTCGGCTCCTACAAAACTATACCATAAAACGACACCCCCAGCCGCTTCGCTCAACCTGCTCCGGCCCTCTCTGCAAGCTTGCGGCAGAGCTTCAAAAACGGCTCTGCGAAGCGCTCCATCTTCACCTCCGCGATTCCGTTTATTTCGAGCATCTGCTCTTCGTTTTGCGGCAGCACTTCAGCCATCTGCAGAAGGGTTTTGTCACTGAAAACCATATAGGCCGGCACACCCTTTTCGTCGGCTATCTCTCTTCTTAGCTTTCTGAGTTCATCGAATATCTCCATGTCGCATCCCGCCGGCAGGATCTCTTTGCGCTTTTTGGCTCCGGTGCGCCTCTTTGTCTCCATTCTCGACGGCTTTATATCGACACTCTTTTTACCTTTGAGAATCTCGGCGCCCTCATGCGTTATAAGCAGGTTTGCGTGCTCTCCGCGCATCAAAGCCCCGATCTCCATGAGCCGCTGCACCACCGCATCCCACTGCTCTTTGCGCAGATTGGTGCCTATGCCGTAAACACTGAGCCTCTCGTGGCCGAACTGCTTTATCTTTCTGTTTTCGCTTTTGCGCAAAATGTCTATTATATGGTTTTTGCCGAAACTCTGCGAAGTGCGGTAGACGGCGGAAAGAAGCTGCCTCGCCTCTGTCGTGATATCGAGCCTGCCGCCGGCCGGAGCCGTGCAGTTGTCGCAGTTGCTTCCGCAAGGCTCCATCGTCTCACCGAAATATTCGGCAAGCTGCATGTGGCGGCACGAC
>JALSXE010000292.1:0-2963 GCA_027072755.1 Campylobacterales bacterium
GTATAGTGGGGAGCTACGACGAGGCGGCGGCCCGAAGGGCGTTCGGCCTTCTGGCCCACCGCGGGCCCGATTCGAGCGGTGTCGTCGCCCGAAACGGACTCTTTCTGGGCCACCACCGTCTCGCGGTCATAGATCCTCATCCGGAGGCCGATCAGCCGATGTGTGTCGAGAGCGTTACGGTACTGCTAAACGGTGAGATCTACAACTACCGGGAGCTGAAAGAGGAGCTTGGTCTAGACTGCCGCACCCGAAGCGATACCGAGGTGGCGGCAAGACTCTTTCTGGAGTGTGGACGCAGACTGCCTGAATATATCAGAGGGATGTATGCCGCAGCCTTTTGGGACGGCAGGGCTCTGCATCTATTTAGGGACCCTTTCGGCAAAAAGCCGCTCTACTGGGCAAAATGCGGCGACAGATTCGTTTTCGCCTCCGAAATCGGAGCGATTCTTGAAATCTTCCCGCACTTCAGGTGGACGAGAGAGCGCCTCTGCTCGTACCTCTCTTTCCAGTCCTTCGTCTCGCCCGATACGCTGTACCCGCAGATACATCAGCTCGAACCGGGCGGCTACCTGTGCTACGACGGTTCCGATCCGTACATCGATGTTTACGACCCGATAGCGTCGGCCGTTTTTATCCGGAACCCCGATTCGGACGAGATAGAGGAGTCTATAAGAGAGAGTGTTAGGTACCGTCTCGTTTCGGATGCGCCGATGGGCGCGCTTCTTAGCGGCGGAGTTGACAGCTCTCTGGTCGCCGCTCTGGCCCAAAGGGAGATGCAGAGCCCGCTCCCCACATTTACGGTGGGTTATGCCGAATATGAGAAGTACGACGAGCGGAGGTTCGCGGATGAGGTCGCGCGCCATATAGGGAGCGACCACCGCTCTGTCGAGATGGATATGGACGATTTTCTGCAGTCGGCCGATGAATTGGCCGCGCATCTCGACGAGCCTCTCGGCGATCCGGCCGCCGTGCCTCTCTGGTTTCTGGCCAAAAAGGTGAGAGAGAGCGGCATAAAGGTGCTGCTCAGCGGCGACGGTGCGGACGAGCTCTTTTTCGGTTACCGCCCCTACTACGAGATGGTAGACATAGAGAGGGCGAAGGAGCTAAAGTACAGAAACTGGCTAAGAAACTACTTCAGGAGCAACTACTCCCCGAACAGGGAGTGGGAGTGGTACAAGCGCGTTTTCGATGGCAGCGTTCTTTTTCGCTCTTCGGCGGAGCTCTTTACCGACCTTCAGCAGAACAGGCTTTTGAAGCAGAACGTAAAAGATGACAGCAGCATGAGCCGGATAGAGCACTACGCCGAGCGCTTCGGCGACCCGTCCGGTGCCGGGTGGATGAGCTATATAGACATAAAGGTGCGGCTCGGAGAGGTTTTTCTAAAAAAACTCGACAGGGTTACAATGGCCCACGGTATAGAAGCGAGAAGCCCATTTATGGACAGAAAGCTTGCAGAGACGCTCTTTTCGGCCGATCCGGAGTGGAGGATGGGAGATGAGCCGAAAAGGATTTTGAAAGATATAGCCTTGAAATATCTGCCGAGAGGGATTGTAGGGCGCAAAAAGAAGGGGTTCTCGTACCCCTATATGGAGTGGCTGCACGAAAGCGGCGAGATCGACTTGGTATACAGGGTGAACAGAGAAGTCGGACTTTTTGCCGAAGAGCCCCTATCTTTTATGGTGGAGAGGTCCAAAAAGGGGCGATTCAAACACCATCTCTATGCGGTCTGGTTTCTCTGCAAATGGCTGGAACGGAAGCAGGGCCTATAGAGAGGCTTTTGTATGAATTTGGTAAAATGGGGCGGTTGAAAGGTTTTGGGTGCCGGGTTTTGGGTACTGGGTTATAGGTTTTGGGTACTGGGTTATAGGTTTTAGGTTTTGAAGGGGGGAGTGCAGCGTGCTGAATGTGCTTATAGTGGAAGATGAGGTCATAATAGCTCTGCATATCCAGAGTATCGTGGAGGATATGGGGCATAGAGTCATAGGGTTGGCGACAAACGCGGATGAGGCTTTGGAGTATGCCGACAGCCAGAGAGTCGACCTGCTCCTCTCCGATATACGCATAGAAGGGTATCGCGACGGTATATCGGTCGCTGAGGAGATACAGACTGAGCACGGTTGCGCCGTTATACTGATAACGGCATACAAGGATCAAGATACCATAAAGAGGGCTCTGAACCTGGAGTTGGAGGGATATCTTGTAAAGCCCTTCAGTGAACCGCAACTCAGGATGCTGCTCGACTCCGTAGCTCAGCGCCACTGTACAGGGTAGGGGGAGGGGCCGCTACCGTTTCGGCTCAAGCGTCTCTTTTATTCTCTTTTCGATCCCGAGAAGCGGGTTGCGCGTAAGATCGGGGAAGGTTCCGTGCACTCCCCTCCCGTCTTCACCGTGGCATCCGCCGCAGTTGCTGACATAGAATGTTTCGCCCTCTTTTATCCATTCGGTGTGTGTCGGTTTTCTGCCCGAAAGGGTTACGACGTATGCCGCTATCTTCGGTGCTATATCGGCATCCGCAAAACCCGCCTGCATATCGCCGTATGCATATCCCAGGTGCTGGGATGACCCGTGATTTATAACATTTTCTATGTAGTGTTCGAGATAGGCGGTGGAGCGCAGCAGCGCCAGACGTTTCTCTCTATCTTTTTCAAGACACTCTTTACACTCAAAACGCTCTTTTTCTATCTTGTGGGTATGGTGCGGCAGACTCTTTTTTTCTGCAGGACGGTTGACCCGGAAAGATACGGCTACAAGGAGAAGGATTGCAAAAAGAGTCAGAAAATGCTTCAGCCACTCGGGCATCACTCTCCCAGTATCCGCGGCAGTGTGATGCCGGTCTGCGCCTGGTATTTTCCCGACTTGTCTTTGTAGCTCACTTCACAGGGCTCATCGCCTTCGAAGAAGAGCACCTGCGCGATCCCCTCGTTTGCGTAGATTTTAGCGGGTAGCGGAGTGGTGTTTGAAAT
>JALSXE010000293.1:0-2957 GCA_027072755.1 Campylobacterales bacterium
GGCATACACCACATACGGAATAATCGGGGTGAAGGTGTGGATCTTCAAAGGTGAAGTTCTGCAAAAAGGTATTCAGCCCGAACCTGCAGAAGAGAAGCGCGGACGACGTGCACCGCGCCGCGGAAGGAGTTGATCATGTTGATGCCAAAAAGAACAAAATATAGAAAACAGCAGAAAGGGAGAAACCGCGGCAAGGCGTATCGCGGTAACAAGCTGGCATTCGGAAACATCGGCATCAAAGCCACCGAAGCCGGACGTATAGACAGCCGTCAGATAGAGGCTGCCCGTGTCGCGATGACACGTCACGTAAAGCGTACCGGTAAGGTATGGATCCGCGTGTTCCCGGACAAGCCACTGACCGCCAAGCCTCTTGAGACCAGGATGGGTAAAGGTAAGGGCTCTGTCGACAAGTGGGTGATGAATATAAAGCCCGGGCGCATCATATACGAGATGGCCGGTGTAGAAGATAAACTGGCTCGCGAAGCGCTTACGCTCGCGATGCATAAACTCCCTTTCAAAACAAAAATAGTAACGCAAGAGGCAAGCAATGAAATATACTGAGATTCAAGACAAGAGCGTGAAAGAGCTTGAAGGGATGTTGAAAGAGAAGAAGATGGAGCTGTTTGAGCTTAGGCTCAAACTAAAGACGATGCAGCTGACGAACCCCAACGAGATCCGTGCGGTTCGCAAAGATATCGCTCGCATCAAAACTGCCATCAGTGCGCAGAAGAATGCATAAGGATTAAAAATGGCGTCTCATAAACGTATAATTCAGGGAACCGTTGTGAAGAAAGCGGGTGACAAGACTGCGACCGTTCTGGTAGAGCGACGCGTTATGCACCCCAGATACCACAAGACGGTCAAAAGATTCAAAAAATATCTCGTACACGACGAGAAGAACCAGACAAAAGTGGGTGATGTGGTTACGGCGATCGAGTGCAGACCGCTTTCTAAAACCAAATCATTCCGCCTCAAAGAGATCGTTAGCTCAGGAGTCGGATCATGATTCAAAGTTTCACAAGACTGAATGTCGCCGACAACAGCGGCGCGAAAGAGATCATGTGTATAAAGGTGCTGGGCGGAAGCAAGCGCAGATACGCAAGCGTGGGCGACGTGATCGTAGCCTCGGTCAAAAAGGCGCTTCCCAACGGCAAGGTCAAAAAAGGGCAGGTTGTCAAAGCGGTAGTGGTACGAACTAAAAAAGAGATACAGCGTGAAAACGGATCCCTTATCCGTTTCGATGACAACGCGGCCGTAATTCTCGATGCGAAAAAAGAGCCGATCGGTACGCGTATATTCGGACCGGTCAGCCGCGAAGTACGCTATGCCAACTTCATGAAGATCGTATCTCTCGCTCCGGAGGTTCTGTAATGGCTAAGAAATTCAAGATAAAAAAGGGTGATACCGTAGAGATCATCGCCGGGGACGATAAGGGTAAACGTGCGGAGGTACTACGTGTGCTGCCCGCCAAAGATGCGGTCATAGTTGCCGGATGTAAGATCGCGAAAAAGGCGGTAAAGCCAAGCGAAAAGAACCCCGAAGGCGGATTCGTGAACAAAGAGATGCCTATTCACATCTCCAACGTACGAAAAGTGGAAGGTGCATGATATGCTTAGACTGAAAGAGAGATATGAAGAGATAAAGCCTGCGCTTAAAGAGGAGCTCGAAATCGAGAATCCGATGTTGATTCCGGCGATAGAGAAGATCGTCATCAGTGTAGGCTGCGGTAGCGATGCCAAAGATACCAAAGTGGTTCAGAACATCGCCGATACGATTACAATTATCGCTGGACAGAAAGCGGTTATCGTTCCTGCCAGAAAGTCTGTAGCCGGGTTCAAGGTGCGTGAAGGGATGCCTGTCGGCGTTAAGGTTACGCTAAGAGGCAAGATGATGTACAACTTCCTCGACAAGCTGATCTCTATAGCCCTCCCGAGGGTCAAGGACTTTCGAGGGGTGTCAAGAAACGGCTTCGACGGGCGCGGAAACTACAATTTCGGCCTCGAAGAGCAGCTGATGTTCCCGGAAGTGGAGTACGACAACATTATCAAAACCCACGGAATGAACATCACAATAGTTACGACTACCGATAACGACAAAGCGGCATTCGCGCTTCTCGAAAAGCTCGGCATGCCTTTTGCGAAAGGACGACAAAATGGCTAAAAAATCGATGATTGCCAAGCAGCAGCGAAAACCGAAGTTTAAAGTCCGTGCCTATACGCGCTGCAGTATCTGCGGCCGACCGCACTCAGTGTACAGAGATTTCGGTATATGCCGAATATGTCTGCGCAAAATGGCTAGCGAAGGTCTTCTTCCTGGCGTAAAAAAATCAAGCTGGTAAGGAGATGGCAATGGTGAACGATCTAATTGCAGACTCATTGACACGCATTAGAAACGCATCAATGCGAAGACTGGAAGTTACAACGCTTCTATATTCGAAAATCGTCGAAGCGATAATGAAGATATTGCAGGAAAAAGGGTACATCGAAAGCTACAAAGTGGTCGAGAACGATGGCAAAAAGTCTATCAACGTAGTGCTGAAGTACGACGACGAAGGCAGAAGCGTTATAAACGAAGTCAAGCGTATATCAAAACCGGGCCGCCGTGTCTACAAGGGAAAAGAGGAGATAAAGCGGTTCAAGAACGGGTACGGCACTATTGTCGTGAGTACATCTCAGGGCGTTCTCGCCAACGATGAAGCGTACAAGCGCGGAATCGGCGGCGAAGTTCTATGTAGCATCTGGTAAGGAAATAAAATGTCACGTATAGGAAAGAAACCGATTGATATCCCGGCCGGCGTAGAGGTTAAGGTCGAGGGTACAGAAGTTGTCGTTTCCAAAGGAAAAGATACCAAACGTCTCGATACATACGGCCGTGTAGAGGTCGAGATCGCCGACAATAAAGTTATATTTCACCGAAAAGGTGAAGACAAGGCCAGCAGTGCGTTCTGGGGTACATAC
>JALSXE010000294.1:0-11379 GCA_027072755.1 Campylobacterales bacterium
ATTGCGGACAGTTTAACGATATGTCCAAATCGGCATGCAGCCGGAAATCGCCTGCTCCTGTCGAAGCCAAGTCAACCCCGTTTTGGATGCAAACAACTCTCACTCGTTGATCTTCTCTTTGATCGAACGCGCAAGTGTAGATATTTTATCTATCTTTTGAGTGTTTGTCAAGTTTTCTTTAAGCAAAATCCTGACAAAGGCGCTCCCGACGATTACACCGTCGACACCCTTTGCCTTCTCTTTCGCCGTATTCTCATCGACTCCGAAGCCGATGTAAAGAGGCGTATCGGTATGTTCACGCACCGCCGCTATGAGCGGTTCGAGAGATTCGCTCTTGTCGGCACCTGTGATTCCGGCGTATGCGACCATATAGATGAACTTCTTCGCATCTTTGACTGTCTCCGCTACCCTCTCGCGGCTGTCCGTGGGCGCGACAAACTCTATGAGAGCGACACCTTTTTCATCGAAGAGGCCTCTGTAGGCCGCCGCCTCTTCATGGGGAAGATCGGGAATGATGAAACCGCTTACCCCGAACTCCTTCGCCTTTTGCAGAAAGTAGTCGACCCCTTTGTGGTAGAAGGGGTTGAAGTAACCCATCCACAGGGTATCGATATGCGGGGCGATCTTTTGGCTCACCTCCAGCAGGTCGGCGATTTTGAAACCGTTTTGAAGGGCGAAGAGATTGGCGGCCTCTATGACCGGCCCGTCCGCCACCGGATCGGAAAACGGTATTCCCAACTCCAGAGAGTCTACTCCCGCCTCTTTTAGCGAAAGCGCAAGATCTATCGTAAAATTTTTGTCCGGGTATCCGGTCGTGATGTATGCTACCAGTTTTTTCAAATTCTCTATCCTATCCGAGGAACAAGCAAAATTTTCGGGTCTATATCTTCTAGCTCTCCGTCACTCGAGATTTCGGTATACCAGGAGCGAAACTGGTCGCTAACCAGAAGCAGCCAGTCTATGAGCTCTTCACTGACGGCATCAGGATTCTCCCTGAGCCGCTCCATAGTCTCCTCCGCAAGCTCTGAGAGCAGATGGAGTCGGTCGATCTTCAGAAACGACGATGCCGACTTTATATTGTGGAAAATTCTGAATAGTTCATTGATCTTCTCGACTCTGAGCTCTTCGTTTTCGAGGGAGATGATAGTGGGTTCCATCACTTCCGTCATAACGTCGAAATGGTCCAGGAACTCATCGACAATATCGTAGTCGAACTCCCGTTCCAGCCGGTTTCGGATACCCATTTTCGCCTCCTGTTTGATTGCAATTATACCATTTTTTGGATAGAATCGATTCCAGCCAAAAGAAAGGGAGTCCATGCGCAAAAAAGAGACGATCTCATCGCTTCAGAGTGCCAAAAAGAGCCGAAAACTGACGATGATAACGGCATACGACGCACTCTTTGCCTCCCTTTTTGGCACAGAGGTCGACATGATCCTCGTAGGCGACAGTCTCAACATGAGCTTCGGCGGCAGACCCGACACACTCTCCGCTACGCTGGAGCAGATGATCTATCACACCGAAGCCGTATGCAACGGCGCACCGCAAGCTTTCGTAGTCTGCGACATGCCGTTTGGTAGTACCAACACGAAAGATGAGGCGCTCGCCAACGCCGTAGAGGTGTTTCGCCGCACAAGAGCCGACGCCGTAAAGATAGAGGGAGGAGCCAAAAGGGCCGATCTGGTCGCCCACCTCGTCGACAACGGCATCGCCGTCATGGGCCATGTAGGGCTTCTGCCGCAGTCGGTACGCTCCGAAGGGGGCTACAAAGTCAAAGGACGCGACGAAGAGAGCTTCCGCACCGTGCTCGAAGATGCGGCGGCCATAGAGAAAGCCGGCGCGTTCGCCCTTGTAATAGAGGGTGTCACGCCCGAACTCGCCGCGATGGTGACAGAGGAGGCTTCCGTTCCGGTCATAGGCATAGGTGCGGGCGCACAGACGGACGGGCAGGTACTTGTATGGTCCGATATGCTCGGCTTTTTCGAAGAGTTCAAACCGAAATTCGTAAAACGCTACATGGAGGGAGCCGCCCTTGTTAAAGAGGCCGTGAAGAGGTTCACCGAAGATGTAAGAGAGGGCAGGTTCCCTGCCGAAGAGCACTGCTATAAGTGAGAAGATGAAAAACAGCTGCAAACCTACAAGCGGACACAACATCAGGGTAGATGCGGCGGCTTTGCCGGCACAACCTATTTGCCGGAGGCAAAATTAAATGGAGAGAATGGTCGAGATAGAGAAGTTCGACTACGAAAACAGCTACGAGGCCGGTCTCAGGCCGAGCAGGTGGGACGAGTATATCGGACAGGAGAAGATAAAGAGGAATCTGCGTGTCTTCATAGAGGCGAGCAAAAAGCGCTCCGAAGCGCTCGATCATGTTCTCTTTTTCGGGCCTCCGGGCCTTGGAAAGACGACTCTCGCATACCTCATAGCCTCCGAAATGGAGAGCTCCATAAAAGTTACGGCTGCCCCGATGATCGAAAAGAGCGGCGACCTGGCCGCCATTTTGACGAACCTCGAAGAGGGCGATATCCTCTTCATAGACGAGATCCACCGCCTCTCTCCGGCGATTGAGGAGATTCTATACCCGGCGATGGAAGATTACAGGCTCGACATCATCATAGGCAGCGGCCCGGCCGCCCAGACGATAAAACTCGACCTTCCCAGATTCACGCTAATCGGCGCCACGACACGCGCCGGAATGATCTCCAACCCGCTCAGGGAACGTTTCGGAATGCACTTCAGAATGCAGTTTTACCGCTCTAAAGAGTTGGCGGCCATAGTTCAGCAGGCCGCCTCGAAGCTCGAAAAACCGTGCGATGCCGACGCGGCTCTGGAGATTGCACGACGCAGCAGGGGCACCCCGCGAATCGCGCTCAGGCTGCTTCGCCGTGTGCGCGATTTCGCAGAAGTCGAGAACGAAGGTCGTATTCACCTCGAGCGCACGAAGTTCGCACTCGACGAGCTCGGCGTGAACGAAGAGGGTTTCGACGAGCTCGACATAAAGCTTCTAAGGCTTCTCGTGGAGGCCAAAGGTAAGCCCTTGGGACTCAGCACCATAGGCGCCGCCCTGAGCGAAGACGAAGGGACGATAGAGGATGTCATAGAGCCCTACCTCCTGGCGAACGGCTACATCGAGAGGACTGCGCGCGGACGTATAGCGACACCCAAAACCTACGAACACTTCAGGCTCTCACCCAACTCGCAAGGTACCCTTCTTTGAGACCGCAACACTTTATAGTCCTGCTACTCATAATTTCGGGCTACTTCGTCTACCTGGTCTACAAGCCGTTTCTGCAGGCGATAGCCATAGCCGTACTCCTGATGTTCGCGACACTCGGTATCTCCCGGAAAATAGAGAAGAGCTTCAACCAGAGGTGGAAAACAAGCGCGATCATGACGATGCTTCTGGGCCTTATGTTTTTCGCCCCGCTTGTCTATCTTATAAACGCCGCCGCCATACTTGTCGCAAACATCGACACCCATGCCATAACGGAGCATCTTCACAAAATCGCGACATTCCTGCAGTCTGTCTCGCTGCCCGCCGAATGGCTGGAAAAGCTTCAGCTCGACCCGCAGGCGATCCACAGTGCGATAGCCGAAATATTCAGCGAAGAGCATATAAACGGCTACCTCAAAGAGGCGGGAGCTCTTTTGGGAACACTGGCGGCCCACAGTGCGGCCTTTTTCAAAGATATGGTCCTCATCTTGATATTCTACTTTTTTGCATACCTCTACGGCGAACCGATAGGCCGTTTCATAAAGCGCATCCTGCCGCTCGATACCGCGCAGACACAGCTCCTTTTCAACGAGCTCTCGAACTCGATGGGTGTCGTCTTTTTCTCCATACTGGTAACGGCGATCTTCGAGGGGGCCCTCTTCGGGGCGGTTGTGATGTTTTTCGGACTCGACGCGGTACTGCTTGGAATCCTCTACGGTTTCGCATCGCTCGTTCCGGTCATCGGCGGAGCTTTGATGTGGGTGCCCGTATCGCTCTATCTATGGAGTACGCAGGGGGCCTCGGCCGCCATCATAGTGGCACTCTATTCGATCGTAGTGATCTCGATCATCGCGGACACCTTCATAAAGCCGATGATCATAAAAGAGATCGACTACAAGCTGCTCAAAGAGACCAACGCCCTCAACGAGATTCTCGTATTTTTCTCCATAATCGCGGGGCTCGCCACATTCGGATTCTGGGGGATGATAATCGGACCCGCAATCACTACACTGTTTATCGCTATACTCAAACTATACGACCAGTTACAAACCACTTTAAAGGAAGAAGAATGAAAATTTCACACATGATCCGTACCCGGCCCGTAAGAGCAAAGAGATTGCTAAAAAGCCTCTTTATGCCGCTTGTAGTCATGGCCGCTTTCTCGTTTGAGCCCCTTATGGCACAGGAGCCGATTATGTTCACGCTCAAAGGGAACGGCGCGCCGACACTGCATGTAAAAGAGACAAAAAACGGAGTCGAGTTCGAAGAGTACAAGGGCAAAGTCGTTCTGCTTAACTTTTTCGGCAAGCACTGCAAATGGTGCATGAAAGAGATACCGCATCTCGTAGCGCTCCAGAAGAGGTACGGAAAAGAGTTTCAGGTAGTAGCGATTCACGTCCAGGAGCCGATGACCCTCGGTGAGCGCTCCAGACTCGAAAAGCGATTCCATTTCAACTATCCGATATACGAGTCGAATAAAAACTACGACTTCGTCTCCTATATCGGACAGCGTGCCGGCTGGACGGGCGGGATACCCTTTTCAGTCATCTTCGACAAACACGCGAGCGCCGTAAAGATCATCCCCGGCTATATGGACAAAGATAACCTCGAGCATATCATAAAGGTTTTGACGAAACAGCCTTAGCCCGTTTTGAGAGCAAAACGTAGCCCGCAACCCCGGCCGCCGTCATGGCAAGCGAAAGGAGTTGCCCCATAGTTACCCATCCGCAGCAGATATAGCCGAGCTGAATATCGGGCTCACGCCAAAACTCGGCTATAAAGCGTGCCGTACCGTAAAGGATCGCATAGAGCGCTATAAGCTCCCCTTCGAAGCGTTGCCTCTTTCTGTAGAAAAAGAGGATGATCGCAACAAGAACCCCTTCCAGAAAGGCTTCGTATAGCTGGGAAGGGTGGCGAAGCGTACCGTTTACATATATTCCCCAAGACACATCGGTTGCCCGCCCTACAAGCTCCTGGTTCAGAAAGTTTCCGATACGCCCGAAAACGTACCCCACCGGTACGCTCAAAGCGACCAGATCCATCCACATCCAAAAAGAGGTCTTTGTACGCTTTACGAAGATCCAGGTGGCTATAACGAAACCTATGACGGCCCCGTGGTAGCTCATACCGCTGATACCGGTAAACGTACCTCCATGAAACGGATTGAATATCTGCCACGGGTGTGTCAGATAGTAGCCCGTATGCGGGTCGTAGAAGAGGATGTAGCCGAGCCTGGCTCCAAGAATGACGCCTATCTCGACATATATGAAGAAGCTCTCGAGTGTTTTATCGTCTATCGGGTAGCGGTCCTTTTTTACGTAGAGTTTAGCGGCATAAAGCGCGGTAAGGAGCGCAAGCACATACATAATACCGTACCAGTGTACCTTGAACGGACCGATAGTAAACGCGATCGGATCGAAATGGTCATATATGTGGTTCCAGTACCCCATCACTCGCCGCTTTTTTCGAACACAAGTCTGTGCTCGTCGTCGAAGATCACCAGGTCTTCATCTTCGTCGAACTGCCACCACTTGACTCCTCTCAAAACGGCGAAGAATCTGCGCTCCGTTTCACCTCTCATGCCGCTGCAGAAGCGTCTTGTAGAGCCGATCTTATTGAAGCTTATAGCGGTCTGCGTAACCGAAGCTTCACCGAAAAAGCTGTTGCAGCCGCCAAAGCCTCCCACTCCGCCCTCTTTGGAAAATCGTATAAAAGGGGCCTTCCTTAAAGAGACGGTGTCGTTGTCTATCATGACAAGCCGCCATTTGACTCCGTAGAATTTGTCGCTACACTGCACCGGGTGCCCTACGGGACCTGATGTTCCGGCACAGCCGGCAAAAAAGAGTGTTCCGAAAATCAGTGAAAACAGCAGTTTATACATCTTGTTTCTCCAGAGCATCGGCAATCAGCTCGATGGGGTTTTTGAAAACGGCTTTGGAGTCGGCCTGATAGAGCGAATTGCCTATCTGCATCCTGCATGCGCTGCACTCCGCAGCCACTATGTCGGCCCCCGTTTCGTTTATCATCGCCGCTTTGGGCTTGCCGGCCGCTTCCGCGAGATGGAACTTTTCGGTCTGCATCGTAACGCCCCCGAAACCGCAGCACCTGTTGGGGTCGCTCATCTCTTTCATCCGATAGTTGCGGCCGATTAGCTCCCTCGGCTCTTTGTAGATTCCCTGAACCTTCCTTGCATGGCACGGATCGTGGTATGTTACCAGCAGATCGCTCACGACACCGCTTCTTTCAAGCATAGACGAAAGTTCCGTATTGTTGGCCAGCCATTCGGTAGCCATAAATATCTTTTCGTTGAGCTTTTTCGCGCGCTCGGCCCACTCCTGCATTCCCCTGTTTTCGAAAAAGAGGGCCCAGTCGTGTTTTATCATCGCCGAGCATGTGGCTTCCGGGACTATTATGGCGTCCACATCGTCTATGAAGCTCTCGAAATACTCTATATTGCTCTTTGCCAGCACCTCTACCGTTCTAAAATCTCCGGTAAAGTATGCAGGTGCCGCACAGCACTTCTGCTCTTTGGCGAAAAAAACGTCTATTTCGAGCCTTTTGAGTATCTTTACGAGAGAGTGGCCGATACCGGTGTAGTTGTAGTTTGCAAGGCACCCTATGAAGATCGCCACACGCCCTTTTCCTCCATGATCGAGACTCTCTTTGTAGGAGTTGAGCACACTGGTGCTTGCCATGGAGGGCAGGAGGCGGTCCTTTTTTATGATGGGAAGGTCAAAGCGGGGTATAAGCCCCCCTCTCTTCTCGTCGCTCTTTACGGCACATGTTTTAAAGACATAACCGAGTTTGCTGGCGATATCCATAATCTTGCGGTGCCTCAGAAGAAAGAAGAATAACCTCTTGAACCATGCGATACCGTACTTGTCTGCTATCTCTTTGCGCACCTCCTCTATCACCATATCCGTCGGCAGATCGTTGGGGCATACATCTACGCAGTTCGTACACAAAAAGCAGCTTTCGAATATCTGCTTCGCATTTCTGTCTATTTCGAGCTCGCCCCTTTCATGCGCACCGAGAAGATCTATAAAACCGCGCGGACTGGTGGTTTCGTCGGGATTTACCTGGTGTATCGTACAGACAGGTATACATTTGCCGCACTTGATGCAGGCGTCGCTTACTTTGGTATACTCGAATATGTTCCGGGGTTCGGACAATCCGCTCCCCTCTCCTTTTTGATCGTTCACTTCTTGATACTCCGCAGGCAAAAGATCAGACCGTCTTGCTGAAGGTCTTTTTGCTCTCTTTATGCTTCTTCATATAAGCATCGAACGGCATGGCGATATTTCTTATGACGAGTGTTCCGGTCTGCGAAACGGTTATCGCATCGTCTGAAACCTGAACGAGCCCCTCTTCGGCCATCGGTTCGAGCTCTTCAAGCGCATCCGCGAAGTAGCTTTTGAAATCTATACCGAACTCTTTTTCGATCTTTTTTATATCGAGTTTGAAATTGCTCATCAGATCCATGATGACAGCTTTTCTTATGCGGTCGTCCTCGTTCAGCTCCACTCCGCGCCAAAACGGCAGTTTTCCCGCATCTATGGCCGCTTCGTACTCGGGCAGATCTTTGAAATTCTGGGCGTAGTAGTCCTCGCCCTCGCCTATGCTCGTGAGCCCGATACCAAGAAGGTCTACACCGCCTCTTGTCGTATAGCCCTGGAAGTTTCTGTGAAGCTCCCCCTTTTCGATCGCCTGGAAGAGTTCGTCGTCCGGTTTGGCGAAGTGGTCCATCCCTATCATTTTATAGCCGTTGGAGGTGAAATAGTCTATCGTGTACTGCAGAATGGCCAGCTTCACATCCGGACTTGGAATCGTCGTCTCGTCCAGCTTTCTCATCGTCTTTTTGAGCCACGGAACATGGGCATAGTTGAAGACCGCCAGCCTGTCCGGATCCAGAGAGCGCGCAAGCTCGAGCGTCTTTTTGAAGCTCTCGAGCGTCTGGAACGGAAGCCCGTATATCAGGTCGACATTGATACTCTCTATTCCGTACTGCCTTGCCAGGTCTACCGCCGCTTTCGTTATGTCGTAGGGTTGTATGCGGTGAACCGCCTGCTGCACTATGGGTTCGAAATCCTGCACCCCGAAGCTTATTCGGTTGAAGCCGTGCTTTTTGAGAACCTTCATCTGATCTTCGTTGAAGAACCTCGGGTCGATCTCACAGCTCACCTCGGCATCTTCGGTAAAGTTCGGAAAGTGCCCTTTCAGGGTGGTCATAATGTCGTCGAGCTGCTCCGCACTGAAAAAGGTGGGCGTACCCCCGCCGAAGTGAAACTGCACCACTTCGCTCGAGGTATCCATGCTCGAAGCGAGTATCTCGAATTCGCGCTTGAGGTAGTCAATGTAGCGGACCTTCTTCTCCTCCTTGGAGGTGAAGACGACGTTACAGCCGCAGAAGTAGCATGCACTCCGGCAGAAGGGTAGGTGTATGTAGATCGAAAGGGGCTTCGAAGCATCCCTGTTTTTGAGCTTTTCGAGGTACCTTTCGTACGTGAAATCTTCGCTGAACTCCACAGCCGTCGGATAGCTCGTATATCGCGGACCCGGCTTGGAGTATTTGATGAACTGCTTGAAATCTATCATGAAATAACCACTCCTTCTGCACGGCACTACATCACGCGGCCGTAAAATTGAGTGCATTTTCCCATAATTTCCATAAATAAGCGCTAAACCGCCGTATATAGTTCAACATCCCCACCCCAAAGCCCAAAGCCCAAAGCCCAAAACCTAAAACCTAAAACCTACAACCCAAATCCCCAAACTACCTCCACCCGCTCTTGACGATTCGGCTCGACTCCTCGTAGGGGTACTTCTTGACGAGCTCTTCGATAGAGAGCTTCTGATCGCCCGATCGCATAAAGTGAGCCAGTGTGACCGAAGCCCAGTAATCATCCGCATACTTAGTATCTGCAAGCTCTTTAGGCACTCCGTACCTGTTGACCGCATGGCAGGCCGCACACGTCACCGGACCGCTGTACCTGCCGTCGGGACTGTACTGAAGCGCCTGCTCCCTCGTGGTCAGATCTACCGTGCGCACCGGACCGTCGTAACGTGTGGAGTAGAGCCCGTGGATCGATTCGTGGCAGCTCTGGCAGGCAAGATCTCCGTGGGCTTTGGAGTAGCGGTACAAAGAGAGCTTGTCGGGCTGGTCTATCGGAAAGTAGGAACCGCCCATACTCTCGATGAAAGGCGCAAGATGGCAGTCGGCGCAATGGGGTTCCGAAGCGCTCAGCCACCAGTCGCTGCCGGCGGAGACGGCGTCGTACGGCACCGCTTCCCCCTCTTTGCTGTTCCACGGCCTCAGATCAAGCCCCTTTGCTGCCGCGTTCTTTACAAGTGTGGCGCTCTTGTGCTCGGTGTAGAATTTCAAAACCTCGTTGGCCCCGGTGCTCTTCGGATCGGCGAGCTCTTTGAACCTCTTTTTGTCCCCTCCCGTCATCACTACTACCATCTCCTCCAGACTCCTGTTGCGAAGTGTTCTACCCTCGAGCCGCTGCGCACTTTTGAGATCGTCTGTATGGTACAGAGTCTGGGCGATCCTGTTGTGGCAGTTGGTGCAGTATAGCCCGCGCATCTTCGAAACCGTTCTTCCCTTCTCATCCTTCATGCTGACCTCTTCAAGAAGATACTTTCCATACTCGTTCAGGAAAAAGGGCGGCTCGGCGTCCGGGTTGGAGTGGGCGTCGCGCCTGACGTAGCATCCTCCTCCGCTCTGCCTCACATCTTTGTCGGAAAATCTGGCCTTTCCGTAACGGTCGAAGACCCTGTACGGGTTTGTGTCGTCGTTCATCGAGGGGTCCTGGAAATGTGTGGGGTGGCACGCCTGGCACGCCTGGCTCCGCCCGGCGGCATCTGGCATCGGAACCATAGCGAGGTGGAAACCGTGTACCGCCTCTGTCAGCGGTTTGGCTTTTACGGTTTTGTAGCCTGTGGCCGTAGGTCTCGGAGACTGAAGGTTGCCCGATATATTGTCACCGTGGCAGTCGGCACAGTTAACAGGCCCTACCCTGCCCAGCCTGTTGTTCGTAGCGTCGGACCTGTAGTCGGAGAGAAACTCTGTCCCGTGGTGGGCGTCGTGAAGAGATAGAATGTTGATGGAGGCTTCGGCAAGACGCGCCATAAATTCGCTGGTGTCGGGGTAGCTCTTCCAGTATTCATACTCTTTGTCGGAGAAGCTCAACCCCTCCTGTCTCGCCATCTGTGCCGCCTTTCCTTCCCTCGAGTGGCAGGCGTAGCAGTTGGGAATATCGACCGGATTGGTTCCGAAATACTCTATCACCCTCTTATTTTCATCGAGCACAGGCTTTCCGTCTCCTGTGTGAAGCTGCACGACGGAGTACTGGAAAGGCTGAAAGTCGTTATGTGTTATCGAGCGTATCGTTCCCCTTCTTCGACTGTCGTTGAAGGCTGTAAGCGGCAGGCCCAGAGCATCCCATATATACGAAGCGGTAAGAGTAAGGGGCACATTCTTCACGGTCGGAACCATCGTATCGGTAAAGACCACGTTGGAGCCGTCACGATCGGCATAATCCATATAGCCTCCGGCCATCGGCTTGCCGCTCGGCCCCGAGTCGTAGCGCACCTTTATCTGGCGGCCGATCCTCAATCTATCTTTCGAAGCCGCTTTGGATGGAAGGGTCCCTTCGAGATCTTTATATATGAAGAGGTGGGTCCAGACGTAGTTCGCCATATTGTCACCCGGGGAGTCGAAATGGCCGTCGCCGTCGACATCTTTCGAGACGCCCCAGTAGCGCATCTTGTTCCCTTCGCTGTAGCTGTTGTCTCTGGTGTAGTAGTAAAGCTTCACATCGTCAAACGGCGAAAGCAGCCTCGGTATCGTACCCCCGCTGCCCGAACGCACCACCTGCGCCTGTATCGAGTTGTATGGCGGGATTACGCAGCAGTAGCTCATGTCGAAACCGACACAGTGCATACCGAGCTCGTAGTTTACGAAGATATTGTAGCCGTTTAGCGGTTCGTAGAACCCTTCCGCCTTTTTTGACGGAGATAGCCTCGATAGCTCAAAAGGCGGCTCTTTCGGATATGGGAGCTCTTTCATCGCTCCATTTGCCCCGGAGACCGACGCATCTGCCGATCCCAGCGGAGACATAAGCAGAACTGAAAGAAAAAAAGGGAATGCTTTATTCATATTC
>JALSXE010000295.1:0-2931 GCA_027072755.1 Campylobacterales bacterium
CGCGCTTTCCTGGTACGATCCCTATCTCGGCGTGGTGGTTCTTGTGCGCGTTTTCGACGGCGAGCTGAGGAAGGGACAGAAGATCAAGCTGATGTCCTCCGGCGCCGTCTACCAGGTGGACCGGGTGGGCGTCTTCACCCCGAAAAAGGAGATGGTGGACAGCCTGGGTCCCGGAGAGATCGGCTTTCTCACCGCTTCCATCAAGGAGGTGGCGGATACCCGCGTCGGCGACACCATCACCGACGAGCGCAACCCCACCGCCGAACCGCTGCCCGGCTTCAAGCCCGCCCAGCCGGTGGTTTTCGCAGGCTTCTTCCCCGTCGATTCGGCTCAGTTTGAGGATCTGCGCGAGGCCATGGCCAAGCTGCGCCTGAACGACGCCAGCTTCGAGTTCGAAATGGAGACCTCCGCGGCGCTGGGCTTCGGCTTCCGCTGCGGCTTCCTCGGCCTCCTGCATCTGGCGATCGTGCGCGAGCGCATCGAGCGTGAATTCGGCATTGACGTCATCACCACCGCGCCTTCGGTGATCTATCACGTCTACCTGACCGACGGCACGATGCTGGAGCTGCACAATCCGGCCGACATGCCCGATCCGGTGAAGATCGACCATATCGAGGAGCCCTGGATCGAGGCAACGATCCTGGTGCCGGACGAATATCTCGGCGCAGTGCTGAAGCTGTGCGAGGACCGGCGCGGCAGCCAGAAGGATCTCACCTATGCCGGATCCCGCGCCATGGTGGTCTACGAGCTGCCGCTCAACGAGGTGGTCTTCGACTTCTACGACCGTCTGAAGTCCATTACCCGCGGCTACGCCAGCTTCGACTATCACATGACCGGCTACGAGACCGGGGATCTGGTCAAGATGCAGATTCTGGTCAACGGCGAGCCGGTGGATGCCCTTTCCGTCATCGTCCACCGGGATCGGGCCCAGAGCCGCGGCCGGGCCATGTGCGAGAAGCTGAAAGAGCTGATCCCCCGGCATCTGTTCAAGATACCGGTACAGGCGGCCATCGGCGGCAAGATCATCGCGCGGGAGACCATCGGCGCTCTGCGCAAGGACGTGACCGCCAAGTGCTACGGCGGCGACATCACCCGCAAGCGCAAGCTGCTGGAAAAGCAGAAGGCGGGCAAGAAGAAGATGCGTCAGTTCGGCAAGGTGAACATCCCCCAGGACGCCTTCATCAAGGCCCTCAAGATGGACGACAACTGAGGCCGGAAAAAACCTTTCGCCGTGAGCGGTCGAAGGAAACGGAAAAGGGGCCGGAGAATGTCCTCCGACCCCTTTCCGCATTCATGGATGCACGGACTGCCGCGAAGGGCCTCAGCCCATCACCTTGCCCATGGCGACGGCGGTATCGTTCATGCGGTTGGAGAAGCCCCACTCG
The DNA here is from genome assembly GCA_027072755.1 of Campylobacterales bacterium. Classification (GTDB taxonomy): domain Bacteria; phylum Campylobacterota; class Campylobacteria; order Campylobacterales; family Hydrogenimonadaceae; genus Hydrogenimonas. The sequence goes on from JALSXE010000295.1 coordinate 1,386, forward strand.
TTGTCGTACCAGGAGAGGATGCGCACCAGGCGGCCGTCCATCACCTTGGTCTGATCCAGCGCGAAGATCGACGAATGCGGATCATGGTTGAAGTCCACCGACACGTTCGGCTGGTCGGTGTAGCCCAGAACGCCCTTCATCGGGCCCTCCGCAGCCGCCACGATCGCCTCGTTCACCTCCTCCACCGTCGTGTCGCGCTGGGCGATGAACACCAGGTCCACCACCGACACGTTCGGCGTCGGAACACGGATCGCAACGCCGTCCAGCTTGCCGTTCAGCTCCGGAAGAACGAGGCCCACGGCCTTCGCCGCGCCCGTGCTCGTCGGGATCTGCGACAGCGCCGCCGCCCGCGCCCGGTACAGGTCCTTGTGCATCGTGTCCAGCGTCGGCTGATCGCCCGTGTACGAGTGGATCGTCGTCATGAAGCCCTTCTCGATGCCGATCGCGTCGTTCAGCGTCTTCGCAACCGGAGACAGGCAGTTCGTCGTGCACGAGGCGTTCGACACCACCACGTGCTCGCCCGTCAGCTTGTCGTGGTTCACGCCGTAGACGACCGTCAGGTCCGCGCCCGGGGCCGGGGCCGAAACCAGAACCCGCTTCGCGCCCGCGTCCAGATGCAGCGCAGCCTGCTCCCGCTTGCGGAAGATGCCCGTGCACTCCATCGCCACGTCAACGTCCAGATCGCCCCACGGAAGAGACGCCGGATCGCGCTCCGCGAACACCTTGATCTCCCCCATGCCCTCGACGATGATCGAGTCCTCCGTCGTCTCCACCTTCGCCGGAAAACGCCCGTGCACCGAGTCGAAACGCAGAAGGTGCGCGTTCGTCTCCACCGGGCCCAGGTCGTTGATCGCGACGACCGTGATGTCGTCACGACCGGACTCCACGATCGCCCGCAGAACGTTCCGGCCGATCCGCCCAAATCCGTTGATCGCTACTTTCAAGGTCATGAAATCCCCTCCTCGTTGGAAATGCATCAGGCGTCTTTCCCGCCTGCTCCGGGCGGGATTGCCGCCCGTTATACAGCAAAGCGGTACGCGGAAAAGCCCCGTGCGGCAATGGATGCACTTTGAACGCGGTGCATGGAGTGATCGGAAAGGACAGCGAGAACGCGGTCTCTCCGGCTTGCGGTGGTGGAAGAGCTGGGGGATCGATGCGTGTGGCCATCCGGCCCCTGCGGCATGGAGCCAGCGGAGGCAAGTCGCAGGCCCCAGAGAGCCGGAAGTATTTGAAAAGAATCCCGCATGACGCATAATGCTTTCATCCGCGCCGCCCGTGAAGAAGGCGCCCGGGGGAACGAAAGAGGAATTTACAGGGAGGAAGACGTCATGAAGAAGAAAGCACTGCTCTGCGCCGCAAGTCTCGCCGCGATGCTGGGCGCAGGCGCGGCACAGGCCGCAACGCCCGCCGACATTCTGGTGATCGCCGACAAGATCGACGATCTCATCTCTCTCGATCCGGCGGAGCTGTTCGAATTCTCCGCCTACGAATACAACAACAACGTCTACGACAAGCTCATCGCGCTGGATCCGAAGAACCTCGGGCC
>JALSXE010000296.1:0-2931 GCA_027072755.1 Campylobacterales bacterium
GTTTCGTCCTATGCGGTCCCACCTGATCAGGTAGTTTTCGTCCCAGCTGAAATAGATGAACCACGGTTTGCCGACGATCAGACGGTACGGGACGGTCCCCCAGAAGCGGCTGTCGTTGGAGTGGTCGCGGTTGTCGCCCATCATGAACCAGTGGTTCGGCTCAACCCTTACGGGGCCGAATTCGAATATCTCCATCGGCTGCATACCGTCCATAACGACGTCGGGATCGTTATGGATGCCGGGAAACTCGTCGCGGTAAGGATCTTTTACGAAAAGCGCCCCCTCTATCCTGACGATCTTCTCTTTCGGATAGTTGGCGATTATGTAGTCGTCCCCTTCATGGGGTCGCAGATAGAGCGACTTTTTGTGTACAAAGAGAATGTCTCCACCGACAGCGACGCACCGCTTGACGTAGTGTATCTTTTCGTTTCTGGGGTATCTGAATATGACTATGTCGCCCCTTTTGGGACCTTCGGCGTCGATAATGTGGCCATCTCCGTCACTGTCGAACCATACGGGAATCTCCAGCCACGGAATGTGGGGAACCGGCACGCCGTAAGCGAACTTCTTTACAAAGAGGTGGTCGCCTATGAGAAGCGTGTTTTTCATCGAGCCGCTTGGAATGACGAATGCCTGTGCGACGAAGAAGATGACCATCAAGACGATGATCACCGTTCCGGTCCATGTGTTCGAGAAGTGGTAGAGGCGGACTAGCCAGTGCGGCTTTTTCTGCTCCTGCCGCGTCTCGTTGTCGATGGTTTCCCTGCTCATAGGCGGCGTCCTTTGGCCGCTTTGATCGTATTGTCTAGCAGCATTGCGATCGTCATCGGGCCGACACCGCCGGGAACCGGTGTGATATAGCTGCATTTGGGGGCGACATTTTCATAATCCACATCTCCGGTCAGGGAGCCGTCTTCGAGCCTGTTTATGCCTATATCTATGACGACGGCACCGTCCTTTACCATATCTTCCGTGATAAGTCCCGCTTTTCCGACGCCGACGACGAGAATGTCGGCCGCTCTTGTGTGTGAAGCCAGATCTTTCGTATAAATGTGGCATATATCGACTGTCGCGAATGCGTTGAGCAGAAGCGCGGCCATCGGTTTTCCGACGATGTTGCTGGCCCCGACCACGCATGCGTTTTTCCCTTTCGGGTCTATGCCGTAGGCTTCTAGCATCTTCATCACTCCGAGCGGGGTGCACGGAACGAAGGAGTCGAGCCCGGTCATAAGGCGGCCGAAGTTGTAGGGGTGGAAGCCGTCCACATCTTTGTCGGGGTCTATAAGTTCGAGGATCTTGGTGGTGTCTATGTGCTTTGGAAGAGGCAGCTGAACCAGTATTCCGTCGATATTGGGATTTTTGTTCATCATCAAAATCGTCTCTTCGATCTCGCTCTGGCTTATGGAAGAGGGCATCTCGTGTGTTATAGAGTAGATTCCGGCCTCTTTGCACGCTTTCGCCTTCATCTTCACATAGGCGTGGCTCGCCGGGTCGTCGCCGACCAGGATCACGGCGAGGCCGGGTGTTATGCCCTTGCTCTCCTTGAGGATCTCCACCTCTTTGGCAACCTGCGAGCGGATCTCGCCCGCAAGCTTTTTGCCGTCGATTATCTGCATGAATCTGTCCTTATGACAATTTGGGTAGAATATTACCCAAATATTGATTAAAAGGTGGTAAGTGAAGTATCTGTTCGCTCTTGTCGTCTGTTTGACCATACTGGAAGCCGAATCGTTCATAACCGAGGGCGAATACGGCGAGATGCTCTACAACAATCCGCGGGGTATAGGGTGTGTGCACTGCCACGGAAAAGATGGTGCGGGAGCCCTGATAGCCGTATATAAAGAGGAGGGAAAGAGGGTGGAGCTCAGAGGGCCCGACATAAGGAGGGTTTCGCTCAAAAAGCTCAAAAAGAGCCTCACCAAGAGGCACAGAGTGATGCCCACCTACTTCCTGACCGACAAAGAGATAAAAGCGCTCTTTTACTACCTTCACGAAAAGGGTGAGTGATGATATATGAAAACCTTGAGCCGATCGAAGAGCTTGCGGCAAAAAACGATATCGAGGCGGTGGAGGCTCTGCGTAGAGGCCGCCCGCAGCGGGCGAGGTACAAGCCGCCGTACGTCAGAAGCGCCCTGATGCTTTCGGGAGACCGCCTGCGCCACCTGAACCGCCTCGACGAGCTGAACGCCGATATGGTCATACTGAACCTCGAAGACGGTGTGGCGCCGTCGCAAAAACCGATGGCCCTTCGCCTCATAGCGCTCTTTCTCGCCGAGGCCGATACCGTTCGCTCACGCACTGTTGTTAGAATCAATCCGCTCGATGGTGGAGGAAAGGATGAGATCGCATATCTCAACGGCGTGTTGCCGGATGCGATAAGGGTACCCAAAATAAGAAGCGCGGCGGATGTCGAAGAGGCGCTCGATCTTGTGGACGGGAGGATAAAGGTGCATCTGTCGATAGAGACGAAAGAGGCATTCGAAGCGCTCTCCTCGCTGCGCGTAGAGAGCAGGGTGGAGGCTTTTTACCTCGGTGTACTCGATTTGCTCGCTTCGATGGGGCTGCCGCAGCGTATAGTGCAACTGCACAATCCGACAATGCACTATATTTTGGCGAGATTTCTCGCCAAAGCTTCGACGCTCGGAGTCCTACCGGTCTCCTTCGTCTACCAGGAGTACAGCGATACCGAAGGGTTCGAAAACTGGTGCCTTATCGAAAAGAGGATGGGGTATCACGCGAAAGGGTGCATATCTCCCGCTCAGGTGGAGATAGCAAACCGTGTTTTCTCACCCGACGAGGAGGAACTGGAGTGGGCAAGGCGGGTAGTGGAACTTTTCGAATCCGACCCAAACCGCAGCGGCTTTGCCGACGAGGAGCTCGGCTTCGTGGATGAGCCTATCTACAAGAGTGCGAAGGGTATGCTCGAGAAGT
>JALSXE010000297.1:0-2930 GCA_027072755.1 Campylobacterales bacterium
GAGCATAGATGAATAGAAGCGAAAAACTCTTTCTATCAGCCCTCGGCAGCGGCCTGCTTCCCAAAGCCCCCGGCACATGGGGAAGCATCGTCGGCCTCTTTTCGGGAGCCCTCGTTATAAAGTTCGTGTCGGTAGAGACGCTATTTCTGCTTACGATTCTCGTTACTCTCGCCGCAGTCAAACATATAAACCTCTATGAAGCGAGAACCGGCATACATGACGACAAGCGCATCGTGATCGACGAGGTCGCCGGTATCTGGCTGGCTCTCTGTTTCAGCGGGATATCCCCGGCGGCTCTCGTTTTGAGTTTTCTCTTCTTTAGAATCTTCGATATATGGAAACCCTCCATAATAGGCAAAATAGACCGCGAAGCGCCGGGCGGCTGGGGTGTGATGGGCGACGACCTCGTCGCCGGAGCCGCCGCGGGACTGACGAGCGCTCTTGTAATCGAAGCGTTCACCTACTACGGATTCAGCATATAGAAGATGTCTCTGCCCGAAAAGTTTCTGGAGCGCCTGTATGATATCTATCCGCAGGATGCAAAGAGGATTATAGAAACCTTCGAGAGAAGAAAAGAGGTCACTTTTCGCATAAATCCGCTCAGGGCCGATCCGCAGGCCGTTTTGAAAAAGCTTTGTGATATGGGAGTGAAGCCCGAACCTGTCGAGTGGTACTGCTACGCATATAGGGCGGACGCAACATTTAGAGAGCTCCTGAGCCGCAGCGAGCTTTTCGAAAACGGAGAGATCTACATACAGAGCCTCTCGTCGATGCTTGCGCCGCTGCTGCTGGCCCCGGAGCCCGGCGAGACGGTTCTGGACCTCACCGCCGCCCCAGGCGGCAAGTCGCTGATGATCGCCGCGATGATGCGAAACAGCGGGTGGCTTTCGGCGGTGGAGCCGGGTAGAGATCGCTTTTTCCGACTGAAGGCGAATCTCGAACGGGGCGGCGTGAAGATTGCGCACCTCTATATGACCGACGGCAGAAGCGTGGGAGCGAAGTGCCCGGCTATGTTCGACCGGGTTCTGCTGGATGCCCCATGCACTACAGAAGCGAAGTTCAAAAGTTTCGATCCCAAAAGTTACGCATACTGGAGCGAACGGAAGATAAAGGAGATGTCGAAGCTGCAAAACAGGCTCATTATATCGGCCGTAAAGAGCCTGAAACCGGGAGGTACGCTTCTTTACGCGACCTGCTCTTTCGAACCCGAAGAGAACGAGGCCGTTGTCGACAAGGCGCTCAAAAAATTCCCGAATCTGCGCATAGAGCCGATCGATATGCCCGTAAAGAACGTAAGAGCCGGCTTCACCTCGTGGCGCAAAAAGGAGTTCGACCCTTCACTCAAAAACTCCGTCCGCATAGTTCCCGACAACGGTATGGAGGGCTTCTTTCTGGCAAAGTTGAGACTGCAGAGATAGATCTCCTTCGTCCAAAAAAACCGAAACCTTAAGAGAAAAAACCGTAAAATAGTCCTTAGGCGACAGCTGCGGAAGTTAAGAGGAGAGACGGGATGAAGAGATTTCTTTTGTGGACGGCACTTCTTTTACTGCTTCTGTATGCGGTTGCAGGTTTCTGGATCGTCCCGTCGGTAGCTTCCAAAAAGATTCCGTCTATGCTTTCCGAACTGCTCGGAACGGAAGTGTCGTTCGACAAAATCTCTCTGAACCCTTTTACAATGGAGCTCAGAGTTCCGCAGGTGAGCATAAAAGATTCAAAAAAAAATGAGCTGTTGCATCTGGATGAGATATACCTCGACCTATCACCGATCGACTCACTGGCCACACTGAGTCTCTATATAGAGGCTTTTCGTCTGAAAAGGATGAGCGCCGAGATAGAACTCTACAAAGAGGGCGGCTTCAACTTTTCGCACATCATCGAGCATCTTGACAAAAACTCTTCCGAAACGAAAAAGAGCTCCGAAGCCAAGGGCTCCCTTCCACCTCTGACCATCAAACAGTTCGCGATTGAGTCTTCGAAGCTCGGTTTCAAAGACGACACCACCCCCGAACCGGTGAGAGTCGATGTTACAAACCTCAACTTCGGTATTGCGGATATCTCCACCAGGCCCCAAAGGTCCGGCACCGCGGTTTTAGAGATCGAGACCGAAAACAGCGCATTCATACACTCCTACTCCAACATTTCGCTCGCTCCTTTGAAGATGGATGGCGAGATTTTCCTGCAAAAGGGCAATCTGAACAAAATAGACGGCTATCTGAAAAAGTATACGAACCTCTCCCTGCCCGAAGGGCGTCTTGAGGTCTATACCGGTTACTACCTCTCAAAAGGAGCCGGCAGACTCGAAGCCGGTCTGAAAGAGGGGCGGGTTCTTGTAGAGAATTTCACGCTTGCAAGCGGCTGCTGCGAACCTGTAAAGGTCGGGCACTTCGGGGTAGACGGCATCTTTCTGAAATGGCCCGAAAGAGGCATAAAGATAGCCGATATCTCGCTCAAAGATACGGATCTCTACGCCTACATGGATGGCGACAAAAAGCTCTCTTTCGAGAAGTGGCTCAAGCCGTCAGAAGAGAAAAAAAGCCCTAAAATCGAAAAAGAGCCCGCATCAAACAACGACTGGCAGATGGAGATCGATCGCGTCTCGATGCTTGCAAAAACCCGTTTCGATGCTCCGAAGTTCAGAGTGAGTGCCGCGCACGACTACCTCTTTGAAAATATAGCTTTCGATACCAACGGCTCTTTGAATCTGCCTCTAAAGAGGATGGAGGTCAAAAATCTGCTGCTGCACGATATTGAGGCCGGCAACGACCCCGTAAAGATAGAGAGCCTAACCGTCGAAAACGGCACTTTGAAACTTCCTCAAAAGAGGCTCGATATCGAAAGAGCCGCTCTTATCGCCCCTTCAGCGAAAATCACTCTCCTTAAAACCAAAAAGATCAACCTTTCGCAACTTTTCGCTTTTAAAGATAAAAAAG
>JALSXE010000298.1:0-2928 GCA_027072755.1 Campylobacterales bacterium
GGCGACGAGTTCTCTCCGTAAGGCTCTTTGACCGTCGCTACGGTAATGGCACCGTCGTCGGTGCTCGCCAGCGGTATCTCTTTTATGAGTTGCGCCTCTTTCATTATCTTCTCCTGTTTTGAACTTTTGTATCGGCAACCGTAATAGGGCCGTATTAAGAGTGGCTATTATATCACTTTTTCTTCTCCAAAAGCCTCGATAGCATAGCATTTAGCCTAAGCCACTTTTTATGCTCCATAAGCGGAAAACCCGCATAGGTTTTGAAACCCTCTATCGACTTGGTGACACCCCCGCGCGCCGCGATCGTGGCGAAAGGTCCGATCTCCAGGTGTCCGGCGGTCCCGCTCTGACCGCCCATGACGACATTCCTGCCGAGTTTCGTAGAACCTGAAAGGCCAACCTGCCCCGTGATGAGTGAATACTCCCCCACCTCGCAGTTGTGGGCAACATGTACGAGATTGTCGAGTTTCGCACCCTCTTTTATAACGGTCGAATCGAGCGTTCCCCTGTCTATTGCGCAGTTGGCGCCTATCTCCACATCGTCCTCTACGACGACGTTTCCTAGCTGATACAGCTTCACATGCTTTCCATCTTTGGTATGTGCAAACCCGTAGCCGTCGCTCCCTATGACAGTGCCGGCATGTATGATGCACCCTTTTCCTATTACGGTACGGCTATAGAGAGTCACATTCGGGTAGATAAGCGTACCGTCTCCGATGACGGTATCGTCTCCGATGTAGCAGCCCGGCATTATAGTTACACCTCTACCAACCTTAACATCTTTTCCGAAATTGACGCCGGGCGCTATTTCGCTACCCTCACCTATCACCGGTTCGGCCCCTTCTCTCTTCATCGGAGGCGGAGCGAAAAATGCGCTGGCCATCGCGAGTTTCAGATAGGGCTCTTCGTCTACGAGCGGAATCGTTCCACTCGGCACGAGATTCGCGAACTTCGGGCTTACAAGTACCGCTGCCGCTTCGGTCTTTTCAAGATCTTTAAGATATTTCGGGTTATCGAGAAAACTGAGCTCCTCCCGATTGGCCTTTTTAAGCGTGGCCAGCCCGCTGATACGCCTATCATCACCGCTGTAGCCTACTCCGATCGACTCCGCAAGCTCGCTGAGTCTCATTCGCGCTCCATGGCCACCACACCGCCCCGCACTATCTCTACCGGATGAAAACGCTGAGCGGCCTCTATGAAGTGTTTCACCCTCTTGGGTTCATCGGCCACCATAGTGATGATATGCTGGCTGCTGACATTGGCTATGCCGCCGTTGTAGGCCTGGCAAAGCGCCTGTATGCTGGAGAGCGACTCGTTTATCGGGAACTTCATCATGACCATCTCTTTCTCTATCATCTCCTCGTGCTCGATAACCTTGTATGTAGGTATCAGCTTGTGAAGCTGCTTTATGATCTGCTCTATGACCCGTACGTTCCCCCTGGTCTCTATAGTAAGGCGCGACATATCGCTCTCGGGTATCGGCGCCACCGTCAACGCCTCTATGTTGTAGCCTCTGGCGGCGAAGAGCCCTGTTATGCGCGCAAGTACACTATGCTCGTTCTGGACTATTACCGAAATGATTCTTCTTTCAACCTTCATGATCAATCCTTGAATTCCAGCATCATATTGTAGAGCGTTCCGCCGCTGGGCACCATCGGCAGTACATTTTCGTCGCGGTCGACCACGACGTCGATCATCGCGACCACTCCCTTTTCGACCGCATCTTTGAGTGCTTCGTCAAACTCATCCTTCGTCTCTACCCTATAGCCGATACCGCCGCAAGCTTCGGCCAGACGTACGAAGTCGGGCTGGAAACTGAGATCTGTCTCTGCATACCTCTTCTCGTAGAAGAATGTCTGCCACTGCCTGACCATTCCCAGATAGTGGTTGTTCAGGATTATGTTTATAACCGGCAGCCTGCTCTCTACGGCAGTGACCAGCTCCTGAATATTCATCAAAATTGAGCCGTCCCCCGTAAAGTTTACGCTAATTTTGTCAGGCCTGGCCCTCTTTACACCCATCGCGGCCGGAAAGCCGAAGCCCATCGTACCGAGACCGCCGCTGGTTATGAACTGCCTCGGGAATGAGAAGGGGTAGAATTGGGCTGTCCACATCTGATGCTGGCCCACATCGGTACTTATCACCGCATCTTCACCGAGCAGCTCCCCTACGCGCTCTATAACCCACTGCGGCTTTATAACCTTGTCGCTATCCTCGTATCCGAGCGGATGGATCTCGTTGTAGCGCTTCAGAATCTCCCGCCACGGCTGATACCTGTCGGGATCGACCTGCTCCTTGACTTTGGGGATCATCACCTCCAGAACCTCTTTCAGGTCGCCGACTATCGGGTAGTCGACATCGACGAGCTTGCCGATGCTGCTCGGGTCGATATCGACATGGATAATCTTCGCATGCTTGGCGAATTCGGACAGCTTGCCGGTGACTCTGTCGTCGAAACGGGGCCCGAGCGCTATCATCAGATCCGCTTCGCTCATCGCCATGTTGGCCTGATAGGTTCCGTGCATACCCACCATACCCAGAAGCAGGGGATCGTCATGGCGCAGCGTTCCGCGCGCCATCAGGGTCTCTACCGCCGGTATCTGCGTCGCTTTGACGAATTCGCGCACCAGATCGGCGCTGCCCGAGTGTATGATACCGCCGCCAAGATAGAAGACCGGGCGCTTGGCCCTGCAGATCGCTTCGGCCGCCTTCTTTATCTGGCGCACGTTTCCCTTCGTGGTCGGTCTGTACGTCGGGATCTCGACACGGGTCGGATAGTCGAATTTGGCAAGCTCCGCCGTCACATCCTTAGGTATGTCTACATGTACCGGACCGGGACGACCGCTGCCGGCGATATAGAAAGCCTCTTTCAGAATCATGGGAAGCTCGCTCGCGCTTCTTACCAGATAGTTGTGCTTGGTGCAGGAG
>JALSXE010000299.1:0-2920 GCA_027072755.1 Campylobacterales bacterium
TGAACCGCTCTCTTATACAAACCGATTATATATAAAAGCTTGATTTAATATTGACTTCAGTAATATATAGCAACCATTTTTAATTTTTACAGGAGCCCATCTGATGGCACGTGAGATTCCATTTTACAAACCGGATATCGGACCGAGCGAAAAAGCGCAGATAGAAGAGGTTTTGGAGCTCGAGAACCTCTTCAAAGCCGAAGAGCTTGAAGAGGCTTTTTTGAAAAAGACCGGGGCGGCGTACGCCATTTCGACAAACAGCGGTACGTCGGCACTTCACCTCTCGATGTGCGCCATGGATCTTAAGAGGGGAGACAAGATCGTATGTTCGGTCAACTCTTTCCCCTCGGTTCCGGAAGTTGTACGCCACTTCGACGCCGAGCCGATTTTTGTAGATATCGATTCCGATGACTTCAATATAGATCTGGACGAGTTCGAGAGAGTACTGGAAGAGAATATGTCCAAAAAACTCAAAGGCGCCATCATCAACCATGTGGCGGGCCAGCCTACCGATCTCGACAGGCTCTACAAAATCGCCAAACGGTTCAACATAAAAATCGTAGAAGACGCCAGCGATGCGATGGGCGGAACCTATAACGGCAAACCCATAGGCGCCACGGGTGCCGACATCACATGTTTCAGCTTCTCACCGCACATGAAAAACTCGGTAGCCAATGCAGGAGTAATGCTGTGTGAAGACGAGACACTCTATAAGAGGGGAATGCTGCTTAGAAACCATGCCATAGAGTCTTCCGGATGGGATAAGTACGGCAACCTCGAGTATATCTACGATGTCGTGGATATCGGATGGAAATATGACATAAGCGAGCTGGACGCGGCCTATGCGCTGGCGCAGTACGGACGGCTGGATAAGATTATAGAGCGTCGGAAAAAGATTGCCCAAATGTACGATGAGGCCCTTGACGGTGTAAACCATGTCTCGATTCCGGTACGCAAAAGAGACCATATATACCAGCTCTATATCATCAAGATAGACAGAAACAGGGACGGCTTCGCGAGAGCTCTGAAAGAGAGAGGAATACACTGCGGGCTGCACTATATTCCCCTGCACCTGATGAGCTACTACAAGCAGAAGTATTCTCTTAGGGTAAACGACTTCCAGACGGCTCTGCAGACATATCAGCAGGTGCTTTCACTGCCGATATACAACAATATGAGTGACGTAGAAGTGGAGTATGTCTGCGATATGGTCAAAGAGGTGGCGGCCAAACATATTTGATGTCTCTTTTGGTATCTTTCTTTGAAAACCTCTACTACCGGCCGAAGTGGTACCACCGGCCGGTGGCGATTCTCCTTCTTCCTCTTTCTCTGATATACGCCTCTTTGATGTGGCTGCGCAGAGTGGTGGCCAGGCCGAAAAAGTTCGGAATACCGGTTGTAAGCGTGGGCAATATTCTCGTGGGAGGCAGCGGGAAGACACCTTTTACCATAGAGCTGGCCAAACGTTTCGAAAAGCCCGCGGTGGTTCTGCGCGGCTACGGAAGAAAGAGCAGCGGTCTTGTAGTGGTGAGTGAGTGGGGTAAAATAAAAACAGAGGTCGAAAGAAGCGGTGACGAGGCGATGCTTCTGGCAAAGTCGCTTCCCAACGCCAGCGTTATAGTCTCGAGCGACAGGCCGGAAGCGATAAAAAGAGCCGAGGAGCTTGGCGCGAAAGTGGTCTTTTTGGATGACGGCTTCAGCAAAGTGGGCATAAAGAAGTACGACATTCTGATATATCCGCCGAAAATCGCCAATACCCTGCCTCTTCCTTCAGGACCCTTCCGAGAGTTCGCATCCGCCAGGCGCTATGCAGATTTGATTCTTGTCGAGGGGAAAGATTTTTCCCGTATCGTTACCTGTGAAGGGTGCGACGTACCAATGCTGCTTGTTACGGCCATTGCAAATCCGCAACGGCTGGAGCCTTTTTTGCCCGAAGGGCTTGTAAAAGGGAGGCTAATACTCCCCGATCATGCGTGGTTTGACAAAAAGGAGATAGAGGCGGCTATGAATAGGGTCGGCGTAGAGAAGATTCTGACTACCGAAAAAGATGCCGTGAAACTGGAGAAGTTCGGTTTCGAGACCGCACTTTTGAGACTGCGTCTCGATGTAGCTCCGTATGTATATGAAACTGTGAAGAGGAGGGTAGAAGATGAGAACGGTTAAAAGGGTCCCGGTCTTTTCAGGTTTCGCCATGATCGCGCTGTTTATTGCTATGCTGTCTGAGTGCGGGGCCGATGAGGTCGTCAAGGTTTGCGATTTCGAGAAGAGCGGGGCAGGCAATCTTTTACAAGAGTGCCGTACGGGGGTTACAAACGCCGACTCCATGCCGCTTTGGCAGGTAGAGCGCAGATCGGATGCACCTTCGGGCAGGCATGTATTGGTGATGAAGAGGCCGGCAGTAATAGGCGGTCTGTTTGGTATAGGGTCTGTCTTCAACCTCTGCTACTGCCCCGACGTTTCGCTCGAAGACCTCAAGGCGACCGTCAGCTTCAGGTCGCTTACGGGAAATGAGGATAGGGGCGGGGGAATAGTGTGGCGAATGGCGGATGAAAACAACTATTATGTCGCCCGCTTCAATCCGCTCGAGGATAACTTCAGATTTTACTATGTAAAAGATGGAAATAGGGTGATGATCGCGAGTGCGAAGGTTGTGCTGAAAGAGAACGGTTGGCATACGATGAGCGTAGTCCAAAGCGGCGACCGTTTCGAGGGTTATATAGACGGCAAAAAAGTTCTATCGGCCGTCGATGGGCATATAAAGGGTGCCGGTGCCGTCGGGTTGTGGACGAAAGCGGACGCGGTAACGCTCTTTGACGATTTCAGGATCTACCGCATAAAGGGTGAGCAGTGAAAAAGAGCCTGATGGCGCTCATCGGCATAGCCCTTTTGATCGCGCTGTTGTGGATAGGATACGAAAAAG
>JALSXE010000300.1:0-1096 GCA_027072755.1 Campylobacterales bacterium
TTTCTCCACCTCGGCATTGAGTTTTGCCGGATCGTTGGCAACCGACGGTTTAAGTCGATTGCCTATAGTACCGCGGACGGATTTTTCCACCAGTTTAAGCGGCCTTACTCTCTCTTTGTCGTCTCTATGTTCCCAGTCGGTTCCATAAAGATAGCCGTCGGAAGGGACCAGTTTTTTCTCGAATGCCAGAACGGAAACCGTGTTTCTCTTTTTTGCCATTTTTTTACTCCTTGTTCGTTGTTTTTGTTTCACATAGATAGAGGGAGGCGTCTTCGTCATAGCGGTACTCCCACAGCATCTCATCCAAATTCGACAGGCGATGGGGCATTTTGAATTCGCCCACGGTGACCACACTTTCGGCAAAGCGGTGAGGGGTGTGCGGATCGCGTTGGTTTTTTGCTTTTCCAAGATCGGATATGCCAAAAAATCCGATGGCGACAGGGACGATCCACCCCTCTTGAGCGCGGCTCGTTTCCCATTGTATCGCGTCGCCCGCCTCTTCACACCGGTGGTGTACGGCCAGCAGATCGATGAGCGCATCGAGAGCGTCGGCCCCCGCTTGCATGGCCTCTTGCATCAGATCACGCCGTTCGATCAGGGCGTAACCCGGGCCCAGTATGCGCAAAAGCTCCACGGGTTGGTTTACGGTGACTATTCCGGGCGCCTCGAAACCGAGAATGTCTCCGCCGGCCAGCTTCATTCGACTAAACTGTTTCGAGACGATCGCCGGGAGACTATTGCGCATCGATTCGCGAAACCCACCTGACAGTTCTATGACCAAAGAGACCTCGAGATGGATTCGTGCCTCTTCTATGAAAGAGGGGCGTTCGCCTTTATCATCCAGCGGATTTGCCGTTCCCACGATGGATGACATGAAGTCGCCGGGTCCTCGGTAGGTATGCAGATTGCAGTCGTGACTGACGATGCCGACCGATGTGAAAGCCACTCCCTGCAGCACACCGTAGAGTCTGCGTTCCAGTGCGTGTACGGCACCCAGCCATGCGGTAACGGCGGGAAATCCAACAGTGTAAGGGCTTGAGAGGGCGTTGGCGTTTTGAATACGGATGTTAGGGATAATCAGGCAGTTCATCGCAAT
>JALSXE010000300.1:1106-2917 GCA_027072755.1 Campylobacterales bacterium
ATATCGGCCAGCTCCGCCGGGCCCAATTTTAGGCCTTCTCGTTTGGTGTTGCTTTCGATCAGGTGCAGGATCCATCGGGAGATATGATCGATCAGATCATCGAGCCATCTCTCTTGCTCTCGGCGCTCTTTGCGATAAGCGTCACATAGCCAGATTTTTTGGTATTGGGGCAAACGGGAGTCTTCCTCCCGGTACTGCTCGGAGCTTACGCTTCGCACCCGCATCATCTGCGCGATGATTAGATCCATCAACTGCTCGTAGCGATATTTGCGTCCGCGGCGGATATAGACATTGTTGTAGTCGGTCGTGATGATGGCATCAAGACTTTTGAGGATCTCTCGCACCCGCCGATAGGGGATTGACTCGGTGAAAAAATCTTTTTTGGGAAAACGCACCAAGCGCCGCTCGATCTTTGGCGGCAAAGAAGAGAGCAGATAGGCTTTGCCGCCGTAGCGGTTGTTAAGAACAGAAATGTTCTGAGGTTTTGTGCCGCCGTAACCGACAACCGTAAGATCGAAGAGCTCCTTGTAGTGCGGCGGTTCGATGCATTTGCCCTCTTTGCGGGCTTCACGTGCCGCTTTGGCCTCCTCGGAGTATCGTCGTAGATTGTCGATACGCTCTTTAAGAGCAAAGACGATGCCTGAATTGGTCAAGATAGACAAGAGGTGGTACTCCCGTCGTTCGATCGGGAAATAGACCTGTTTTATCTTGCTGCTGGTAACCGTCTCGTTTTCGGACACACCGATCATCGCCAAGAAGCCGTCGCGTAACTTTTCGTAATTCTCGGTTGCGATATTGAGCAGTTTTTTCGCCAGCGGCGACTCATCGCGAATATGATCGATCACTCTTTTGCCGTCTTCAAGCACTAGATCGAGAAATTTGTACACATCCAGTGCCGCCGCATTGCCCAGGGCATCGGTTTGTGCGTTTTTTACATTGCCGCAGCGAAGAAGCCCGTCTGGGGTAGAGGGAGCTTCACAAATGATCGGCGTCACGTTGCCGTTTTTGTTTTTGCGGCTGGAGGGATGAGAAAAGGTGCACGGGTGGGTGGCCATAGCCATCTGTCCCGCCCGTCTGGCCGCATCGGGGAGCCAATGTTCGGGCGAAAACTTCTCATCCGCCTCCTCGTGAAGTCGCTGAACGGTCGCTAGGTCCATCGACTTCTTGATCTTCTGCTTGAGCCACGCCTCTTTCCGCTCGCGTAAAAAGGCTTCGATTGTTTCCATGCTCACAAGTGAACCTCCTTTTTGGGGATAAATAGACCAAACTGATCATGATACCGATACTCCACCCGACCGATATCCTCTTCGCTATACACCTGCCAGCTGATCTCTCCAAAGCGTAGTGTGAGCGTTTGGGGCGGCAGGTTGAAAAGCTCACTATAACGCTCGATGAGACGAACATAGTCTCTCTCGAGCCAGAACCGCTCATTCGGCTCGAGGTCGATCATCCGAATACCCAGTGCCTCTTCCCGATCGACGGGATTGCCCTCGAGATCTAGTTCAGCGAAATAGATACGATCTTCCTCTTCGTCGTAGAGCCGATAGCATTTGGTAGTGGGAGAGCTTTTGCGAAAGGGGTGGTAGTGCATCGGCATGGCCGTCAGGTGCCACTGCCCCCGCAAAAAGCCCTCCAGTTTCGCGGCATAGGGTTTGTCGTATTGTGTCAGCCACTGCGCTACGGCGAAATGCTCTAGATCGGCCAGCCGTTTCGTCGGCTCCAAAGGCTCGTTTTTTCGGATTCTGGGAATTGCGTCAATCCGTTCGCGTAGTCTCTCTTCATCGACAAGTTGCTTCATATCGTGGGTACTC
>JALSXE010000301.1:0-2898 GCA_027072755.1 Campylobacterales bacterium
CCTAACACCTAACACCTAACACCTAACACCTAACACCTAACACCTAACACCTAACACCTAACACCTAACACCTAACACCTAACACCTAACACCTAACACCTAACACCTAACGAATAACGAATAACGAATAACGAATAAATAACGAATAAATAACGAATAAATAACGAATAAATAACGAATAACGAATCAAGCCAAATTCGTATACACCGCCTGTACATCCTCATCATCTTCAAGCTTGTCTATAAGCTCTCCGACCTCGTCCATCTGCTCTTCGCTCAGTTCCAGCGGTACGTTCGCGATGCGCTGAAGAGATGCCTTCTTTATCTCTATTCCGCGCTCTTCGAGCGCTTTTGCCAGCTCTCCGAACGATGTGAACTCGCCGTATATTCTGATAATCTGCAGATCTTCGCCGTTCTCCTGCGGCAGCTTGTCCTCTTCGAGCTCTTCGAGTCCGGCATCTATGAGTTCGAGCTCGAGCTCTTCAAGATCCATACTCTCATCTTTATCGAATTCGAAGACCGCTTTACGGGTAAACATGAAATCGAGCGAACCGCTGGTAAGAAGCTCTCCGCCGTTTCTCGACAGAACGGCTCTTACATTGGCTACCGTTCTGGTTCCGTTGTCGGTTGCGCACTCTATGTACATCAAGGTTCCGTAAGGCCCTTTAGCCTCGTAGGCTATCTCTTTTATATCCGCCGCATCTTTGCCCTGTGCACGTTTTATGGCTGCTTCGATATTGTCCTTGGGCATATTCTGCGCCTTGGCATTCAGAATTGCCGTTCTGAGCTTCGGGTTCATCTCTGGGTCCGGTCCGCCCTCTTTCGCGGCCATTGTGATGACCCGGCCCAGTTTGGGGAAGATTCGCGACATCGCCCCCCATCTTTTCAGTTTTGCGGCTTTGCGGTACTCAAACGCACGTCCCATGCTTCATCCTTCTGCATAATTTTTGCGCCATTATATCAAACCACCGCTCTATCGCTTGTCCCGCCCACCGACACCAAACTTCCAGGATCGGCTTGCAGCGACTGCATACGCTAAAGCGCACCACTGGCAGTTACCGCGTCAAATACGTCCGCCTGCGGTCATTCCCCATGTAGTTCGCCAGCGTGTCTTTACAAGACTGATGCCGGCAAGTGCTACAAGCACGACACCCGCAAAGATGAAGAATCCTGCCGTATAGCTGTCGAACGCCCCTTTCGACCATCCGAGAGTCTTCACGAGAGCTGTACCGCCAAGCCCTCCGGCACATCCGACTATACCAGTCATGATTCCCATATCTTTTCCGAAACGCTGAGGCACCAGCTGAAACACCGCTCCATTTGCCATACCGAGATTGGCCATAATCAGGAAAAGGACCAGAATGGCTATATAGAAGCTGTTTACAAGTGTGGCATTAACTATGGCCAGCACCGCGACGGCACCGAAAAATATGTAAAGCGATTTGACTCCTCCTAGCCTGTCCGCTATCGATCCCCCCACAGGCCTCAAAACCGCTCCTGCAAAGATACAGAGCGCGCCGAAGTATCCGGCGACCACCTTTACGTTCCCCTCGCCCAATATATTCTGTCCGAATGCACTCATATCCACCTGGTAGCTGTTCATCAGGTAGACCTTCATATAGTTTGCAAATCCTACGAACCCGCCGAAGCTGACCGCGTAGAAGAGGCTGAACCACCATGTATCGCGGTCTCTTAATAGCTTTATATAGTCGGAAAGTTTTTTGGGGTTGGGCTTGTATACCTCCGGCGGAGCATCCTTCGCCATGAACAGATAGAGTACGAATATAAATGTCGAGAGAACGCCGCCTACCAGAAAGACCGCGCTCCATCCCCACAGCTCCGCGATCTTCGGCGCGAAGAGGAAGTCTATGACGACACCTATGTTCCCGGCTCCGGCAAGCCCGAGTACCAGCCCCTGCAGACGCGGCGGATACCATTGGCCCGCCTGAGGAAGAGCGACGGCGAACGATGCGCCGGCGAAACCGAGACCGAAGGCGACAAGCAGCAGTTCGTTGTATGTGATGCCTTCACCCCTGAAGTATGCGTAAAAGAGCGACGCAATCACAACCGACTGCGCCGCAAGGGCCGTCCTTTTGGCTCCGAATTTGTCCACTCCGAAACCGAGGACGATACGCAGTATCGCACCGGAGAGTATGGGAATGGCAAGAAGCGTAGCTTTCTGATCGGGCGACAGGGTAAAACCGTTTGCCGCAAGCGATTCGGAGATTTCCGTCGAAAGCGGTCCTAGCATCGTCCAGACCATAAAACTGAAGTCGAAGTACAAAAATGCGGCCAGCAGCGTCGGCCAGTGGCCTGCCTTTTTAAGTTCGCCGAATTTCATTCAGGCTCCTTGAAAGAGATTTTCTGCCGCAATTGTATCAGCACGGCGCCCGACTTATTGATTAAATATTAATCACTATACTAAGATATTTTGCCTGATTAAAAAACAGACAACTTGACAAAAAAAGATCTGTTAGACTTCCGGAAACTCAATTTAAAGAGGAGACGGCATGACGCTAGAGGCGGTATCGGCCAGACATACCAAGCTCAACAAAATAGAGAGACTTAAACAGACCAGAACATACAAAGAGGCATGGGAGGCGCTCAAAAGATATGCCCGTGAAGGTTACGACTCGATAATAAAGGAGGATATCGACTACTTTCTGAAGTGTTTCGGCATATTCGACAGGCCGGCTACACCCGGAAAATTCATGATGCGCATTCGCATACCGGGCGGGAGGCTCGACAGGGAGCAGGCGGAAGTTTTGGGGCGCATGGCAAAAGAGTACGGTAGAGATTATATGGATCTAACTACCCGCATGCAGGTTCAGTTGCGACATCTCGATATAGAAAATATTCCCTATATCATCGAAGAGCTCGAGAGCGTAGGCATAATAGG
>JALSXE010000302.1:0-2880 GCA_027072755.1 Campylobacterales bacterium
GATGATAGTGCCTGTGCCGATGCCCGATATAGCCACGGCTATGCGGCTCAAAGAGGATCTGGCCGAAGAGGGTTTCGAAGTGGGCGCCATCAGGCCCCCTACGGTAAAGAGCCCGATACTGCGCATAATCTTGCGAACCTCCGTGAAGCCTAAAAAGTATCGAAGACTCTTTGAGAAGATGGAAGAGCTTCTAAATGGGTGAGTTTGTCTGCCGTTCGCTCAAGATAGCGGACAGTAAAAGAGAGTATGTGAACATATCTTTTTCGATAGAGAGCTCTCTGGCGCTGGTGGGTGAGAGCGGAAGCGGCAAGAGTTTGACTCTGAAGGCCCTTTTGGGGATGCTTCCGGCGGGTTTCAGAGCGCAGATGGAGTGTGAGAGCGACTTCGAGCTTCTGCGCGGCAGGACTCTTGCGTATGTTCCGCAAAACCCCTTTACCGCACTTTCGCCGCTTACGAAGATAAAAGACCAGTGGATACTCTACGAGGAGCGGGCGGCGGAGATGATGGAGCGCGTGGGGCTCGAGGCCGCCCTGCTGGAGCGTTTCGTACCGGAGCTCTCGGGCGGGCAGCTTCAGCGGATAGTCATAGCAATGGCTCTGGCCACGGAGCCCAAACTGCTTCTACTCGACGAACCGACCACTGCCCTGGATGCGCAGCTGCGTGAGACGGTGGTGGAGCTTCTGCTGCAGTTGCAGAGCCGTTACGGCTTCAAGATGCTATTCGTTACACACGACATATCGACGGCCCGGAAGCTTTGCGAGCGAATAACGGTCATAAAAGATGGGCGGGTCGTGGAGAGCGGAGATATGAATAGCGTAACGGCCGATCCGAAATCCGAATACACAAGGGCGCTGATAGCGGCCAATTTTGCAAACCGGGAGTTTAGAAGATGAAGTCTCTTTTTCGCTGGAGTGTCAGGCTGGGGGTATCGGCTGCGGTAGCACTCGCCGCCTATCTTGTCTACCTCTATTTCGAGATCGGCCATGAGGTGCGTCCTCTGGTCGAGTACAATCCTCCCAAAACCACGCAGATTTTCGATAGAAACGGAAAGCTTGTCGCCAATGTCTTCGAAAAACAGCACCGTCTCTATGTGCCGTACAACGAAATTCCCGGTCGGGTGATCGAAGCGCTCGTAGCCATAGAGGATACGATGTTTTTCGAACATCACGGCGTAAACCCGGAGGCGATCTTCAGGGCGATAATAAAAGATATAAAGGCAAGAAAGCTGGTGGAGGGAGCCTCTACGCTGACGCAGCAGCTGGTGAAATCGACACTCCTTACGCGTGAAAAGAAGATCGAAAGAAAGATAAAGGAGGCGCTGCTCTCGATAAAGCTGGAGCAGGAGCTTACCAAGGAGCAGATCCTCGAGCGGTACCTGAACGCCATCTTTTTCGGCCACGGATACTACGGCATAAGAACGGCTGCACTCGGCTACTTCCATAAAGATCTCGACGAGCTATCCCTTAAAGAGATAGCCGTGCTTGTCGGACTGCCGAAAGCTCCGAGCGCCTACGACCCGACCCGTCGCTACGCCAACGCGATGGCGCGGGCAAACCGCGTACTGGAGCGTATGCGTACCCTGGGATGGATAGACGAAGCGACATATATGAGCGCCGTAAAGGAGGCACCGAAAGTCTACGACGACACCCTGACGCAAAACAGGGCCCCATATGTTGCGGATGCCGTAATCAACACCCTTATGCCGGCCTACCCCGACATAAAGCGCGGAGGCTACAGGGTAAACGTGGCCGTGGACCTGGAGTACCAGCAGATGGCGAGAAAAGCTCTGAAATACGGTTACGAAGCTTACTGGAAGCGCCATGGAAACGACGAAAACGTATCGCAGACATTCAACGGCGCCATGGTGGTGCTCGACGGCAGGAGCGGTGATGTACTGGCGATGCTCGGAGGCGTGGACTACACAAAGAGTGCCTTCAACAGGGCGATATCTTCGAGGCGCCAGCCCGGTTCGGCTTTCAAGCCGTTCATTTATGAAACGGCGCTCAATCTGGGTTACAACCCGATAAGCAAAATTCCCGATATCGCACGGACCTACCGCTTCGAAGAGGGTGATACCGAAAAGCTCTGGCAGCCCAAAAACTACGAAAAGAACTACAAAGGCATCATAACTCTCAGAGAGGCGCTCGTACACTCCAGAAACCTCGCTACGATAAACCTGGTAAACGAGATAGGGATCATGACACTGCACAAAAAACTGGAGCCGTTCGGAATAAAAGATCTGCCCTACAACCTCTCGATAGCGCTGGGGAACCTTGCGCTTTCGCCGATGCAGGTAGCGAGGCTCTATACGGTATTTGCCGACATGGGGGTGCTGCACGAACCGAGGCTCGTAACCGAAATCTACGACGACCGCGGCACCCTGCTAAGACGTTTCGAGCCCGAAAGCAAAGAGGTCTACCCCAAACCGCAGGCATACCTGATGGTCGATATTCTGCGTGACGTAGTGCGCCGCGGTACGGGAAGAAACGCCCGCGTAAGGGGCATGGACATAGCGGGAAAGACCGGAACCACAAACAACAGCGTAGATACGTGGTTCTGCTCTTTCACACCCGACGTGGAGACGGTGGTATGGTTCGGAAACGACGACAATACCCCTCTACCCAAACATGAGACGGGCGGACGCACCGCCGCGCCGGTCGCCCGCGTCTTCTACACCGAACTGGTGCGAAAACACCCCGAATACAAGAGGGAGTTCAAAGAGCCGGAAGGTGTCTACCACGCAAAAAGGGATGGAAAAGATCTCATCTATACTGACATTTCGCCTCTGCCCGACTACGACGCCGTAGAGCCGGAGGAGGATATTCTCTTTTAGAAAAGAATGCAATTTGGCTTTCGACGGGCCTGCCGCGGTTAGGATGA
>JALSXE010000303.1:0-11101 GCA_027072755.1 Campylobacterales bacterium
ATCGCCTTGTCGGGCAGATATCTGTCGGTAATGTAGCGCGCCGACAGCTTGGCCGCCGCGACCAGCGCACTGTCGAGAATCGTAACGTTGTGAAACGCTTCGAGGCGCTCACGAAGTCCTCGCAGAATCTGCAGTGCCTGATTTATCGTAGGCTCGTTTACATGCACCGGCTGGAATCGTCGCTGCAGCGCCGCATCCTTCTCGAAATATTTTCTGTACTCTTTCAGGGTAGTGGCTCCGATTGTATGGAGTTCACCTCTTGCAAGAGCCGGTTTGAGCATGTTCGCGGCATCCATGCTACCCTCGCTTGCACCTGCGCCGACGATCGTGTGTATCTCGTCTATAAAGAGTATTATGTCACCGCTGCTCTTTACCTCTTCTATTACCGCTTTGAGTCGATCTTCGAACTCCCCTCTATACTTCGCACCCGCGATCAGCGCACTCATATCGAGAGCCACGACACGCTTGTTCTGCAGGCTCAGAGGTACCTCTTTATTGACGATCCGCTGCGCAAGCCCCTCTACGATAGCCGTCTTACCGACACCCGGTTCACCCAGCAATATGGGGTTGTTTTTGGTCTTGCGGATCAGAATCTGCATCACCCGCTCTATCTCCTCGTCCCGGCCTATTACCGGGTCGAGTTCACCGTCTATCGCCTTCTTGTTCAGGTCGATGCCGTACTTTTCCAGAGCCTCCAGCGTCTCGTCCGCCGTCTGGCTCTCGATCTTCTTGCCGCCGCGGATAGCTTCGAACGTCTTTTTCAGCTCCATCATGTCGACATACTTGCCGAGAACCTCTTTTATCTGCGGATGGTCGAGATTTGCAAGAAGCCACGTATCGACCGCCAGATACTGATCGCCCTGCTTCGCCATCAGGCCTTCGGCTTTCTGAAGGCTCTCCTGAAGAGCACGGGAGATCTTTATACTCTCTTTTGTCACGCTTGAGACTTTTGGCAGTTTGTCGGCAACACTTTTGGCCTCCAACTCTATGGGCGCTTTATCGACACCCATTCTGTTGAGCGCCTGGTTCAGTACGCTTCCCGAATTGGTCAGCTGTCCCCAGACCAAATGTACCGGCTCTACCTCCGGGTTTTTGTTGTGCAGCGCCAGACTCACCCCCGACTCGATCGTTTCGGTCATCTGGTGTGTCAGCTTTTCGAATATACTCATTTCGCACATCTCCTTTTTATTGTTTGACTGCCGAAATTATATCAGGTTTAGTCGAGTATTGTCAAGTTTCTTTATTTGCTCAATTTAAAGAAAAGAAAAAAGGTTCTATTTTTTCAAACGATCTACACAATTATGGTCAGCTTGTTATCACTTTTTTATGTGGTGGTGGTATAATATCCTCCATAAATTTCAAGACGGGTATTCAAACAGATGATAAAAAGAAAAAGAGGCTTGATAGCCGCAGGGTTTATATCTACCTTCGCCGCACTCACTCTGGTGGGCACGCCGGACCTGTTCGCGAAAAGCGACGCCAACGGCACGGTTTCTAAGCTCGAAGCGCTCAGCAAGTTCACACGTGTGATCGGAACGGTCGAGAAGTACTATGTAGACGACCTGACGATAAATCAGATCATAGACAAGGCTATAAAGGGGCTCATGGCCAATCTCGACGCCCACTCCTCTTTTCTCGACGCCAAGAGCTTCAAGGAGATGAAGATCCAGACAAGCGGTGAGTTCGGCGGGCTCGGAGTGACCGTAGGCATGAGGGACGGTGCCCTTACGGTCATCGCCCCCCTCGAGGGGACTCCGGCCTATAGGGCGGGCCTGAAATCCGGAGACATAATACTCAAAATAGATGACAAATCGACTCTAAATATGACGCTCGATGAAGCGGTCTCCCTGATGAGAGGCAAGCCGAAAACCAAGATCACCCTGACGATAGTGCGAAAAAACGAGCCCAAACCGATCGTTGTAACGATTGTCAGGGATATTATAAAGATAGAGTCTGTATATACCAAAAAGGTCGGAAGCGACATTCTCTATATACGTGTAGTCTCATTCGACAAAAAGGTGGTACACGACATAAAAAAGGCTCTTAGAGAGAACCCGAATGCGAAAGGCTTAATCATAGATCTCAGAAACAATCCGGGCGGACTGCTCGACCAGGCGGTGGGTACGGTAGATCTCTTTGTCGACAAAGGCGTCATCGTCTCCCAGAAAGGGCGTGTAAAAGGCGAGAACCAGGTCTACAAGGCACACAGCAAGGGTACCTACAAAAAGATACCGATAGTCGTACTCGTCAACGGCGGAAGCGCAAGTGCCAGCGAAATCGTCAGCGGCTCTTTGCAGGACCACAGGCGTGCGGTAATCGTCGGAGAGAAGACGTTTGGAAAAGGAAGCGTTCAGATCATAATGCCGATAAACAAATCGGAGGCTCTCAGACTTACCATCGCACGCTACTATCTCCCGAGCGGAAGAACGATCCAGGCGGTAGGTGTGACTCCCGATATAAATGTCTCTTTCGGAAAAGTTACCGTCGAAGAGAACCACTTCTCACTAAAAGAGTCGCAGCTCAAAGAGCACCTTAAAGGCGAACTGGAAAAGATCGACGGAAAGAGCGAAAAAGAGTCGGAGAAGAAGAGTGCCGAATCGAAAGAGAAGCTCATTACAACCGAAGAGCTCTACAACGACAACCAGCTCAAAGAGGGTGTAGACATACTGCGTGCACTAATCATTACACAGGAGAAGAGATGACAAAAAAAGAGCTGCTGTACGAGGGAAAGGCCAAACGTCTTTATACAACGGACGACCCTGAACAACTGATTGCGGAGTTCAAGGACGATCTTACCGCATTCAACGGTGAAAAGCACTCTACGGAGAGAGGCAAAGGGGCGCTGAACAACAAGATAAGCAGTGAACTCTTCAGACTGCTCGAGAGTGCCGGTATCCCTACTCACTTCATAGATATGCCCGACGAAAACCATATGCTCGTAAAAAAGGTGGATATCATCCTGATAGAGGTAGTGGTCAGAAATATCGCGACAGGAAGCCTTACAAAGCGTCTGGGGATAGAAGAGGGTACGAAACTTCCGTTTACTCTCGTAGAGTTCTACTACAAACGTGACGATCTGGGAGACCCGCTGATCAACGACGAGCACTGCCTGATACTCGATCTTGTAAAGAGTGAAGCCGACCTCGAAGAGCTGAAACGGCTGGGACGAGAAATCAATACAATCCTGAAAGCCTTTTTCGCGAAAAAAGGCCTCAACCTCGTAGACTTCAAGGTGGAGTTCGGATACGACAGCAGCGGGAAGATCATCCTGGCAGACGAGATCAGCCCTGACAGCTGCCGATTCTGGGATATGGAGTCGGGAGAGAAGCTCGATAAAGATCGCTTCAGACAGGGGCTGGGCGGACTGAAAGTAGCCTATGAAGAGGTGCTCAGGCGTATATTGAGCTAAACGAACCATTTTACGCAAAAAGCGTAAAATCGTCTCGAAATCTTCGATTTCGAAGCTTCAGGGGGTTGTAGGGCCGCTCAGTCCCTGCCAAATTGCGGGCTTTGCCCGGAATTTGCGTAACATGAATATATAACTCTGCGGAAGTAGGCACGGCAGGGACAAAATAGCAGCCTTTTTTCGGTATGGGGCCGAAAAAGAGAAAAAGCACTCAAGGAGAACCATTTCAATGAAAGCAATAGTCAACGTATATCTTAAAGAGGGGGTCCTCGACCCTCAGGGTAAAGCGGTGCACCATGCACTCGGAGCTCTCGGCTTCGGCAGCGTAGAAAATGTACGCATCGGCAAGCAGATCGTCCTGGACCTGGAAGCCGAATCGATGCACGAAGCTGAAAAAGAGGTAGAGAAGATGTGTGAAACGCTCCTTGCAAACACCGTAATCGAAGACTACTCCATAGAGATCGTACAATGAAAATCACCATTCCACAGTTTCCCGGCACAAACTGCGAATTCGATACAAAGTACGCATTCGAACATCTCGGGCACTATGTGCGAATAGTGTGGCACGAAGAGGAGACCGTTCCTGCCGATACGGACCTGATCGTGGTTCCCGGCGGCTTCAGCTACGGTGACTACCTGCGAAGCGGCGCGATAGCGCGCTTCAGCCCTATCATGAAAGCCATCAAGGCGTATGCGGACAACGGAGGATACGTCCTGGGTATCTGCAACGGTTTTCAGATCCTACTGGAGAGCCATTTGCTACCGGGAGCGATGAAACGCAACGAAAATCTCCATTTCATATCGAAACATCAATATCTTAAAGTGCAAAACTGCGATAACCGCTTTTTGAGAAAATGCAAAGCGGGAGAGATTCTGAATATACCGATCGCACATGCCGAAGGGAACTATTTTATCGAAGAAGATGGCCTTAAAAGACTTTATGACAACGGTCAGGTTCTGTTGACATACTGTGACGAACACGGCAATCCCGACAACCCCAACGGATCGGTAGACAACATCGCCGGTATCTGCAACGAGGAGCGGAACGTCTTCGGACTCATGCCGCATCCGGAGAGAGCCGTCGAAGCCGTTCTTGGTTCCGATGACGGCATAAAAATGCTGGAAGGTTTTCTCTCTTAAGTGCCTACAATGTTCATACGCCTCATTCTCCTCCTCTCTTTCGCAGCAGGTATTATGCTCGCCGTGGAGCCGGAGCCTTCCGTTTTTCCCGATTACAAATTCGAATGGAGCGAAGAGACCAACGAAACGGCTGCAAATTCAGCCGAGAGACTCATATACCTAAGCGTAGAGAAACTTCCGGAAAAGATATACGTAGGCCAGATATTCCCCGTCACTCTCAAGGTGACTTCTCTGGATAGAGACAGACCTTTCGATATAAGAGTCGAAGATGGTAAAAATGTGGAAATTGTAGAAGAGCCCGAGAGAATAGAACCTAAGGCGATAAGTCGAATCAAATACTTTTTTAAAGCGACCGGAAAACATATTCGTCTACCGGACTTCATAGCCTATTACACCGATGAACCGGAAGTAGAATACAGGGTCGAAGGTGGCACAGTAGAGGCTGTCAGACTCAACCCTCCAAAGGATTTCTCCAACGTTCTGGCGCAGAATATGGAGCTGGTGAACTATCAAGCCTCCACTTACACCGGCGACAGCAATATTCTTGCTCTCCAACTCAGGGTCGAGTACGGCAACTACGGGGATTTTCACCTACAAAACTCATCGAATCAGGGAATCGACTCCTACAGCGGAGATTTGAACGACACGACACTCTACTATTACGCCGTCTATCCGGCAGGGCTCGAACAGCTCTCCTTTAGCTACTTCAACCTTCAAAAAAACAGGTACGAAAAGTTTCATATCCCGATCATAGTAAAACGCAGCAGCGTAAGTACACAAAGCAACCTAGATCCGCAGGCGAGCGAATTTACCAAATTCAAAATAGCGGCAACCGGATTTTTGATACTCCTTTGGCTCGTTTTATGGGGTATGCGAAAAAGCTGGATCTACCCGTTGCTCATAATAGTCGCCGCGGGATACCTGGTTACATACCTGATACCGCTCAAGAGTGTCTGTATAAAACCCGAAAGCAGACTATATCTGCTTCCCACGGCACAGAGTACGCCTTTTATGACACTCTATGAGCGTACGGAGGCGAAAAGGATGAACGGCAACGAAAGCTACACAAAAATCCAGCTGCCGAACGATACTATAGGATGGGTCAGGAATGAAGATCTTTGCTCGAATTAGGTTCTACTACTCCGCGCTGGTAATATCGTGCGTCGTCTCGGTGATGATCGTTCTTCTAAAGCTCTTCCCGAACCGTAAAGGGAAGATACTCCACTACGGCAACAGGGTCATGATGGCACTCATGTTTGCAGATATCGAAACCGAAGGAGAACCTGACCCGAACGCTCAGCTATATCTTCTCAACCATCAGGGAATTGTAGATATAATCGCGATGGAGGCGCTGCTGGACAAAAATATGAACTGGGTGGCCAAAAGAGAGCTCTTCGAGGTCCCGTGGTTCGGCAAGCTGCTTAAAAACGCCGAGATGATATCTGTGGACAGAAGCGACAAAAGAGGTTTGATAAAACTTCTAAAGGATGTCAAGCGCTCCATAAACGAACTGCACAGACCGGTAGCCCTCTTTCCCGAAGGGACCCGCGCAAAAGATCAGAAACTCCTGCCGTTCAAAGAGGGGGCCAAATTCATAGCCGAAAAGCTTGAACTCGTAGTTCAGCCTGTTGTGATAGTAGGAAGCAAGAGAGTCGTCAACGAGCACGAAAGAACTTCGTTGGGAGGAGAGGTGAAGATCATTTTTTTACCCTCTATCGATATGAAGAGCGCCCCTTCTAACTGGTACAGCCGGCTTCGACAGAATATGCAGGAGACTATCGACAAAGAGCTCGAAAAGGACTCTTTGAGCAGATAGCTTTATACTCTTGCCGAACCTCGATCATACCAAGCCCGACCGGGATCGCTATTACAGGCATTACAACTTCGCATG
This sequence comes from Campylobacterales bacterium, assembly GCA_027072755.1. Taxonomy (GTDB): domain Bacteria; phylum Campylobacterota; class Campylobacteria; order Campylobacterales; family Hydrogenimonadaceae; genus Hydrogenimonas. The sequence continues at coordinate 6,438 of JALSXE010000303.1, forward strand.
AAGCAGATCGAGATCTCTCGATTCAGTGGAGTTATAATCGGGAACCCACTTCTTCAGACACTCCCGATCTTTTACGCACGGATCCGTCAGACTCTTTAAAAATGCCACCAGTTCTCTTACCTGTTCATCACTGAAGTCTACGCTTCTATGGGGAGATACACCGCTTTTGCGGTTTGCCTCCAGTTGCCGAAGTGCACGTCTGGTATTCTCTTTCGTATCTTTGCACTGGGCCAAGATCCCATGCTGAAACAGACTCTTTTCATCATACTCGAGGGCGCTCTCCGGCTTTAGCATATGTCTTACCATCGCTTCGAGAGTAACGAATGCTCCATCATGTCCCCATGGGCCGGTAACCTCTACATTCAAAAGGGTCGGTGTTCTAAACTTGTATCTGTCCGATTCGTCGAGCGTAATGTTTTCGCGTCCGTAATCTTCGGTCGAAGCGTCGTGGTTTTTCCCGCGTCCGATCTGCGGCACGGCCATTACATAGAGATTCTCATCGGTGAAAAAGTCACCTTTATGGCACTGTACACAGTTGGCCCCGCCATCTTCATAACTGCTAAAAAATAGGTAGGCTCCTCTCTTCGCCTCCTCGCTGATAGCGTTTTTATCCCCTTTGAGGTACCTGCTCCACGGGTTGTCGACAAATAGTTGCGAGCGCTCGAACTCCGCTATCGCATTGAAGATATTGCTTCTTGTTATAAGGGTTGCGGCATCTGCCGAAGGGTTGGAAAAGCCCTCCCTGAACGCCTGCAGCCAAGCCTGGCGAGCGGAGTCGTTAAGGTCGTTGTTACCGTTGAATCCTCCCAGTCTGTCGACAAGATAGTCTCTCACTTCATCTTTTGTAGTTAGAGACGGGTGTCCGAAGCCGCGCATCTCCGGCGAACTCGTTACCGGAAAATTGGCCTGTGCGGCAGGCAGGTTGGCAGCCTGCACACCTGTCCATAAAACTCTGTCGAAGTCGCTGCTGCCGGGCACCAGCATCTGACCTACAGAGCCGTTGGCACCTCTTACGGGAGTTATGCTCTCTATTCTGGCATCCCAAAACTGCGTACGGTCAAAGAGCGCCACATTGAACGTAGACGGAGTGTTTCTAGGAACCGTAGGCCCGCCGTCATAGTAGTGGCCGCTCTCTTTGTGTAGGCGACCAGGACCGACATGGTCGGGATCTACGGCCTCTACCCCTATCGGAAGAGAAAGAGCGTCCGAACCGCCCAGAAAAGGATGGTGGCACGATGCGCAGGCCGAATCCATATCGAGTCCGAGATGTTTGGAGTAGAACAGTTTCATTCCGAGCTGCGCTTTCGGATCGTCAACGGATGTAACGTTTCGATCGGCGGCCGGATCACCTGTAAGGCTGTACTTTTGGGCTAGCGACAGGATCTCGTTGTCGATATCGTCGTTACTGTTGCATCCTCCGAATATCAATGCAGAAACGGCCAGAGCGGTAACCATATAACTCTTCATTCAATACCTCTTTTTCTGTTTTTTATAATTATATATTAGATTTACTTGAAAAACCTTAACTAATAATTTCTATAAAATAAATATTCTTATTTTGTTGAGTCAGACTTTTGAAAATCACCTGACATGCACTCCAGATCCTCTATTACGGCGGCAACGGCCCCCGCGCCCATCATCCGCTTCCGGGCGGACTCCGAGTCTCCCTCGTTGATATCGACACCCTTTATCGCATCTGTCAACAAAACAGTTCTAAACCCCAGGTTTTCGGCTCCTAAAAGAGTCTCTTTAACACAATAGTCCGTAGCCACCCCGCATATAAAGAGGCGTTTTACTCCTCTCTCAAGAAGCAGCTCTTTGAGCAGAGTCCCCTGAAAACCGGAATAGGCGTCGAAATCTTCCGAAACACCTTTTGAAATTATGAATCTGTTGTCCGATGGAATGTAGAGACCCTCGCAAAATTCGGCCCCTCTGCTACCCTGAACACAGTGCATGGGCCATACACCGCCGTTCTGCTTGAAAGAGAGATGGCCCTTAGGGTGCCAGTCACGGGTGAAGAAGATGCTGCACCCGCACTTTTCGAAGAGCTTTGCATAGTCGTTGACCCTATCTATTATTCCGTCGGCCCCGGCGACGGCGAGGGCTCCGTGCGGCATAAAATCTCGCTGCATATCGACAACTACTAGAGCGTCCTTTTTCGTAACCGCTATCTTCATCTCTACCCTCCTCTCTATACAGCTTACGAAAAAGTATACTATACTTTCATTGAAAGGGTTGAAGTATGAAATTCGGTTTCGTAAACGATCGTAACATGGCAATTCTTACAGACCTGTACGAGCTCACTATGGCCCAGAGCTATTTCGACGCCGGAATGAACGATATAGCTGTCTTCGATTTTTTTGCAAGAGAGACTAAAAACAGGTCCTACCTTTTGAGTGCGGGGCTCGAACAGGTACTCTACTATCTACAGAACATAAGATTCGGTGACGAGGAGATCGTCTACCTGAAAGAGAGCGGAAAGTTCAGCGACGACTTTTTGAAATATCTGAAAAAGTTCAGGTTCAGCGGCGACCTCTATGCGGTCGATGAGGGTGAGGTACTTTTCGCAAATGAACCTTTCATAACCGTAGAGGCTCCTCTGATAGAGGCCCAGATCGTAGAGACGTTCATCATAAACACCATGCAGCTCTCGATACTTGTGGCCACAAAAGCGATGCGCTGTCGAAGCGTAGCGCAAGATACGGCACTCGTCGACTTCGGCCTTAGACGTGCTCACGGCACCGATGCGGGCATGAAAGCCGCAAGATGCGCATATATCGGCGGCTTTGCCGGAACTTCGAACGTTCTCGCGGCAAAAACGTTCGACATACCGGCTTTCGGTACGATGGCCCACTCGTTCGTTCTGGCCCACGAGAGTGAAAAGGAGGCGTTTGCCCATTTCCTTAAAACCTATCCGGAAAACTCAATACTCCTGGTTGATACATTCGATACGATCAACGGTGTCGAAAATGCGGTTAAAGCCGTAAAAGAGGCGGGCTTGAAAAACTTCAGAGGTATTCGACTCGACAGCGGAGACATTGAGGCACTCGCAAAAAGAAGCAGGCAGATACTCGACCGTGCAGGATTCAAAAAGGCGATGATATTTGTAAGCGGAGGGCTCAACGAGTACAAGATCAGAGAGCTTATGCAAAAAAAGGTGCCGATAGACGGATGGGGTGTCGGAACGGAGCTTGTCGTATCGGCCGATACCCCCTTTCTCGACTGCGCATACAAACTCGTAGAGTACGGAGGCAGACCGAAAATGAAACTGAGTCCCCGAAAAGTGACACTTCCTTCGAAAAAACAGATCTTCAGAAAGTACGAAAAGGGAATCATTGCAGAAGATACGATAGCGCTTAGAGACGAAAATTTAGATGGCAGGCCGCTTATGAAACGATATATGCGGAGCGGCAAAGTCGTCATAGACCCACCGTCCCTCGAAACGATCCGAAAAAGAGCGCAGGAGAGTTTCGATACCCTGCCGCCCCGACTCAAAGAGATAGAGGGGTCAAATATGCCGATACCCGGTCTCGCTCCCGGACTTTCAGAGACATTAAAAGAGTTGCAGGCCGATATAGAGAGATCACTATGAAGAGAGCAACGGATGCCGCCGAAACTCTCTGCACAGATTTAAAGCCTCACCCGGCGATACGATACCCATCTCCGTTACAATACTCTCAATATACTCCAAAGGTGTAGTGTCGAAATAGTAGTTCATCACTTCGAAACAGCCGCTATCGGCGATCTCGTCTGGGCTCTTCGGGGGCTCTTCGACCCCTTCGAGTTCATGGGGCCAGAACTTTTCGGTCCCGGCAAGCACGACAACCGGCACACCGCTCTCTCTCGCCGCCAGAAGCAACGGGTATGTCCCTATCTTGTGAACCAGTCCGAACTTCCCTACTCCATCCGCTCCGACAAGGAGGAGGTCGACATTACGACACAAAGAGGGTGCCGCAGCATCGATAGCGAGCATGGTATATGCCCCCGCGTCACAGAGAGTCCGCGCAAGCTCCACTCCCTCGTTTTTGGGTCTTGATTCGGTACATATTACACGCATTCGGCTCTTTGAAGAGAGCAAATCGAACAGCGTATTTTTGACCAGAGAGCTGTACGAGTGCGTCATCACCGTTTCGATGCCCATTCGCGACAATCTCTCGGCCGCAAGATAGCGGATCTGTCGAGCCGACTCCTCCATACCCTCTATAAAAGAGTCGCAAAAAGCGCAAATCTCCTCCTCATCTCCTCTTCGATCCAGTAAAAATAGCAGATCGTTGGCGAAGCGAAATATCGACGCCATCATCGGTCTTGCGGCAGCCAACGCGACCGAAGCTTCACGCAGACTCGACATATCGGCACCGTTTCCGGCCGCTCTTTTAAAGGCATCTGCCGCTTTCAGTGTCAGGTATGTCGCTCCGTGCAGGGAGTCTTCTCTGATAGACTCTATCTCCGACTCCAGCTTCATCATTGACTCTTTCACCATGCGCCCTTTTAATCCGATGTAACACAAATTTCGGGCAGGGGCTAAGCGCCCCTTGCTCCCCCTGAAACTTCGAAATCCTGAATTTCGGGACTATTTTGAATTATATCGCTTTTCGAATACAGATATAGAGACGGTCTAATCCTTTGAAGAGTCGGGGCAGGAAGAGCCGCGGGAGGCTCAATAG